>NZ_JAUZVW010000005.1:103965-284311 GCF_033441575.1 Flagellimonas baculiformis | reverse complement strand
TATACTGGTTAATATTCTTATTGCCAATTACTTATGTAAACCCACTTTGGATAACGATTTACTTTGGATAACTAAACCGATCTATCAGTTTCCAAGCCTTGCTTAGCGAGGTCCCTCCTTTAAAGACCAAATGTTCCGCTATCTCCATTTCAAAGATTACCTTTAATGCCTGGACGACCCACCAGTCTTTTTCAACCGCAAAATCGGGGATTCCCGTTTTGTTTTCTACATTTTTAAAGATGGCAAGCCTATCTTCTTTGGGTATATCGTAAAATGTCCTTTTATCCATTTTCCAAGCTCTTTTCCATAATTTTACGGATCCATGCCGGAGCCAATGCTATATCGTGAAGCAGGTCTTTTTGGTCTTCTTTTTTCAATAGGGCAATAATCTTTGCTTCTTCCTCGTCCGTTAATTGTTCCTTTCCTATCTCGCGAAGGGCCTGTATGACCAGTCTGCTTATCTCGCCCTTGGCCGATAAATTCTTGGGGGTGGTCTTCTTTAGTTTTATGCTTCGCTTCCCCAATTTTAATTCCCGGGGAGCTCCATCGGTAAGGAAGACAAGTTTCATGGGTACCTGTGTGCTAAGCCCCAACGCACTTAAAGCATATACCCCGGTAGGTACCAACCTGATCTTGTCCCTTTTGGCTATGGCCCTAGCAATCTCCTCTGCCGTTGGCAATACCTCTCCCACATATTTACTTATCTTGGGACGGACATAGATTCCTTGGGCCACTCTTTTTATATACCCTTCTTTTTCAATCCTATGGAGGGCCAACCGTATGGCTTCAGGTGAACCCAATCCCCGAAAATCATCGGGGAACACTAATTCTCCCCGCTCCTTTTTGGAAATGGATTTTTTTATTTTGGACTCAACACTCCGCATAGCATATTCATCTTATTTGTAACAAATTTAGTAAATTTTTGTTACAAAATAATTTTGGCTATTAATCTATTCCTACAATAGTTGCCTGCGTAAAAAACGATAAAATATCTTAAATACGGGAACCAACGGTACACACACCGAACAAAGTTCTCGTACACTATGGAACTACAAAACACGTTCCGCAAAGGTATGGGACCCCGATAGGGGCTTCCATACTTTTGCGTCCCGTTTCGAGGGGGTTGTGTGAAAGCAAACCGTGAGGCCCCCGATGACATCCCGCAGGGATTTCGGGAGGCCGATAAGGTGCGGCTTTCGCGCAACTCCCGCAGAAACCATGGGAAGGGAGAGAAAAAGACGAACCAATAAGAACGATCATTACAATGGTACAATCAAGAATATGGCCTCGGCCATTTTTTGGCAATAGAATATCCCCAGACCGATAGTTCCAATGCCCCAAAGAGCCACACCAAATCCTTAATAAATGGGATGCCTACCAAGATAAAAAGAAATAGCAGTAACGGTATTCCCAAAAAACGTTTGAGCCTGAGCATTCCCTGTAGAATGATCCACATAAAAATGACAAATCCCATAAAGGGAAGCTTTTCGTATAGCATTTCAAGCGACAGCATGCACGTTGGATTTTATGGGAAGCGGATTCGTTCTACCCGTTTCAAGGTTTACGAATGCCCCGTGATATTTGATCTTTTTGTTCGTTAGAAGTTCGTAGAGACAATGGACGGCCATTGACGACAAGGTATCATTGATGAACAGCGATTGTTCCTGCAACTTGTCCGCATAGCTGCATCCCCTTCCCTGTTCGACCTCTTTTTCCATCGCCAATAGGTCGGGGAACAGGTCTACGATATGGTCCAGCTTGCGGTGTTTCGCCTCCCCTTCCGAACGCAGATTATTGTGTTGCAGGTTTCCTAGGACAAACTGTCCGAAATATTTTCCGTTGCCCAAATCCAACCAATAATGTTGGTTCTCGTATGGATAGGAACCTGAACGTGGATGGTTAAGCACCTTTGCCAGTTCCAAACGAAAATCGGCACCGTCCACACAGCTAATGATCAGATTGGCGTGCAATCTTTTATCGTCCGCGCCTATCCGTTCGGGAACGGCATCCCATTGCAGTCCGAAGGTATGGTTCACCTTGGTTACGGCACAAATGGCCTTGTTGCCCCCAACGTCCTGTGGGGCGTACAACTGCCGGCCCACGTTCGAGGGCTGTACCAAGTCCCCGTCGAAAACGGTCACATAGAGGCCTGGATGCCCCAACTGCACCAAGGCATGGCCTAGCCTTGCCAGACGTGCCAACACGAGGGAACCGTTGCCCCCTGCCCCGACCAACGCAATGCTAATGGGATGGGTGGGAGCGAAAAAATAGTTCGGGGCGTAGTGGAGATCAGTTTTCATAGACATGCTGTAAAAGTTGGTGGTTAGGGAATAAAAGGGCTTCCTCGAAATGCTGCGTCCCATGCATTTGGAGCATCAACTCCGTGTAATTTCCGTTGAGCAGATGGTCGTGGTTCGTATGGGTAAAAACCGACAGGAAAAATTGCTTTTCCGCAAAGGCCATCATGTCCTCATAAAAGTCCAAATGGCGATAACACAATGTTGCATCGCCCATGCACACCTTTCCAGAGGCATAGACGTTCATAAAAGGGGCATGGTAGAGTTCCGTGCCGTCATGGATCGGCTTTTTTCGAGTTATGGCAAAAACGGAAAGCGATTCCCCCGAAAGGGAAAATACCAATTTGGGTATGGGATATGTTCCCGTAGGTATGTCCAATTGCTCTTTAAAAAGTAGCCTTTCCACGGGTCGGTCACAAGACCAGACCAATTGTAACGTACCCTTGTCCCTGAAATAGAGCAACTGTTTGGGCAACCGACCCTTAAAGGAAAACTCGCATCTGTCCACATCGACCAATTTGAGCATGTCCCTTACCATATCCATGGTAAGCGGGGATCCTGCCCCCAATTTCCCGTTTCGAACGGTGTGCCTTGAAAAGTAACATTCGTCCCGTCCGTAATACCCGTTTATGGCCTCATAGCCTATGATGGCTATTTTGGGTTCAAAATGAAATTTCGGGTCGTGTCGGGTGTTTTCTTCCATCAGAGTTTTTTTAAGAGTTCGTTCAAACAATCCATAAAATTGAAAATGGCATTTACCTGCCCTTCCTCCCGCATAACAAAGGCTTTGGTCTTGTTCCCAACTGTGAGTGATGTGTCGTAGATGGTATGGGAGTAGCCGTACTGTGCGATCTCGTTTACAAAGTTGATATAGCCGTTTTCCAGTTGGGAATCCTCCCTATCTAAAAAGACGATCAGGTCGTCCACTTCCATATCCATATCGTCTTCCAAAAAACATAGGTTGGCAAAGGCATTGAAATCAATGGTAGGTGCTTCCAACAGCAAATCCCGCATCATTTTGAACAAGGTATTTTTTGGTCGGTAGCTTCTCATACAGGCCAACCAATCGAAATCCTCGTATTTGGCATAATCGGAAGCATGGGCCTCTATAAAGCATAGGACACATGGCCCCTCGGCGCAACAGTCGGTCTCGGGGTCGGATTCGGATTCCGAGACCTCGAACGACCATTCGAGCAAACATTCCAAGAGGTAGCCCATCCGTTTGAATACATTGTCAAAGGGCAATGAATGCACAAAGGACAGCAGGCTAGCGAACAGTTTAGCATTTCGGGTACGCAAAGAAAATATGGGAGCCATTGGGATCGCCCAAATATGGTGCGCCTCAAAAACAGGCTTCATGACAAGGATGCCATCATTTCCCTCTTGGGTGCATACCTCCTTTACCAGTGCATCGGGTATTTCCCTGTGCAATCGTTGCAACTGTCCGAAGAACTGCATTTCTGGGCTATCTTCCGTTAAGGCGGATGCCTTGCCTGTAAGGGTATCCAAAGCATTCTTTGTGAGAGTACCTAGAGTGTCCCATCGATTTCCGTCCCCATCTTCGAATACCTCGAATCGAGGCAAGATCGGGATGGTCAGGTCAGAAAAAAACGACCCCCTTGTTGGACGTGCTTGGGTCTTCGGGTTCCCGATGACGGCCTCGCCCGCGAATCCAGAATGCCGAACAAGGATTTGTGGAAACGGGACAGGTCCCTTTTTGATGGTATGTGCCTCTTTTTCATTCATCGCTATCCTTTGGTTCCCGCTATGGTCTTGAACATAATTTCATGACGGCCGTCGACAATGCCGTTGTCCACGATTTTGGCATTGGTCAGTTCGGGATACACCGAGGCATAGTGGTCTTTGATTTGATCCGGTGCCCAATTTGGGTCGATGTCGTCCAAGACGGATTCGCCCGAGACGTTCTTTAGCATAAATTTTCTTTCCAATCCTAATACTTCCATAGTGCTTGTGGTTTAAAAAAAGGTGGGTTGCTGATAGGCTTTCATATCCTCGATGGTCTTTTTCGCCAAAGCGTCGTTTTCATCGAGTTCCAATACCTTGTTGGCCAGATCCACGGCCTTCTCGTGTTCGGCCATTGGGTTGAACTTCTTGTCCTTGACCAGTTCCTTTAGGTCGGACAGGGCCTTCTTCTTTTTCTCCTTACGGTCGTTCGCCATTTTGGTCTTTTCCTCGGCCTTTTTCAGGTTGCTGAGATAGCCGTTGGCATTGTCGAACAGTACTTTTGTTTCCTGCATGGGTTTCCCCAACCGTTCCAAAAAGACGGTATCGATTTCCTCGATGCTGCCCTTGAGCGTAAAGGGCCGTATCGCTTTTAGGGCGTTGTCGCCCTCCGATGCCTTTGGGAGTAGCGAGACCGCACAGTCCGTACCGTGAAAGGAGACCGATATGGAGAATTGTCCAATGCCCGTCTTGCCCAAAGATTTAAAGAATGTTTCCATAGGTACTGCTTTTAATTGTTGTTACAAGATACCCTCAATAATCTTTAAATCATTGAAAATTAAGGATTTAAACCACAATCGACTTCTTCTTCCCCTCACCACAAAATACGCCCCGAAGGGGCGTTGGAACCGGTGTCCGCTTATTGGAGGCGGGCGGGAATCATTGCAAATTTTTGGATGGACTTTAGGTAACCGTAAAAATTTTTGCGGAAGTAGTTTACGGTATCTATGGCAGGCTGTGTTGCATACGAAGTAGGGCTTTCGTTAATTCATGCGCTTTTCGTAGTTGATAACTGAGATGTATAAATCCATAGGAAATTTAAATAGAATCCCATTTGTGACTTAAGACCATTCCTCTTAATCTGTGAAAAACATTTAAAGCAGAAAGGTTGGAGTCTACAACATCCGAAAAATCCCTGTCCTTTCCTCGTATTCCATTGTCATTAAAATATTTGGTAAGTCTATCGGCTCCTTCCAGTCTTAATTTAATGGATTCCTTAGTCTCAATATAAGATTCTTTCACGGTATTTTGGGCTTGCATGCGTAAACATTGTAGATAGTGCCGGAAAGACTCTCGGTCGCCATATTTGACAGTTGTTGGTTGCGCACCAGAAAAGAGAATATCGGCATAACCAGAAAGGTTTTCTGTATCCGTTCTTAAATCACTCAAAATACCCAAACGTCTCGCAATATCTAAGAACGGTATCTGATATTCCGATAGGCTCTGAGGACAATAGTACCATGTTGACCTCCTACTAACAGAATCCTCCGGATTGTTGAACTTATTGGCATTAAAGCTCCTAACATTGAGCCAATTTCCGGATGCTATTGCATCGGTTTTCGTAAGTGCCAAATTGAGCATTTGATGATTGGCGTAGCCAACAACAACCTGTTTACCTTGAAGTTTTAAACCTGCGGTTAAATCCATTAGATTGACAAGCCAATTTGGGTTGTCAACCAAATAGCGATTGTTAGATGGTTCTGGTACCACATAGCAGCCTTGCACATTCCAAGTATCCATATATTCTAAAACATCGTGAATTGCCTCCTCAGAATTCATAGCTTCTTGAGATAAACACAAAGTGAAATAAATGTTTTCATGAACATTTAAATTCTGTGCTTCATTGATAATTAAAGTATGGTAGTTATACCAATTATCATTGATTTCAGAGCTTCTGCTTCCCGGTAGGATGAAAAATGGCGTTTCATAAGGGCTATTATACTCGTCCCTTAATACTGCGAGCATTCTTCTGACGTCGACCGAATTAAAAAGAGCTGTTGAATAATCCGATGGCCAAAACGAATGGGATGTCAATCTTCCATGGTCAGCGTGCGGCACATAAAATTGAGGATCAAAGACAACTTGACCACCTACTTTATGTATGTCCGGAACAAAACCGTTCATTTGATCTATGTCTTGATCTCTTGGACTCAAAATTACAGTGCCTGATTGCCAGTTCTTAATAAGGTGCTTGCAATGCGCCATCATTCCATATCCAAATTGAAGGTATAGTTCCATTTAATTTAAAGTAAGTGTTTCCTTTAAAGTGTCAAAAATAATTTTTGCCTCATTAGCCGTATTCGGCCTTCTATTTCTTCGATGGTCTCCTAAAAGACTAATAAAGGTAGAGAGTTGGAATTGTCCATCGCCTTCTATTCTCAGAGGCGGTAAAGATATATTCTCCAGTTTTCTAAGAACCTTAAAAATATCATTATCGACATCGACCATATAAAAATTTTGCCCCCTTAACAATTCATAACAAACCACCCCTATTGAAAAAAGGTCTGCGCGTATATCAATATCTTTTTTATAGTTTCTAAATTGTTCTGAGGATGCGTAACCCACTGTAAATAGGCCAAAGGGGTCATCAGACTTGGTTATGGATTCTAGATCAAGGTGTCTTGCTATTCCAAAATCAAGAAGCCAAAAGTTGTCATCATCGTCGAGGATAATATTCTCTGGTTTAATATCCCTATGCACCAGTTGTTTGTTTTCGGAATGAACAGCTATTTCGAGCATAGTGTCCAAAAACCGAACAATATCATTTATTAGGAACTTTCTGCCGTCATTTATGGCGTCCCTTAGATTTTGCCCTGAAATGTACTCTTCGACAATCCAAATAAATTCTGGGTCAGCTTCTTCGCAATTATGAGCGATGATTCTAGGTATATTCGGAGATTCGTCTAGTACGGATACCGCTCTTATTTCCCTTTTTGTTCGCTCTAAACTGTCAGAATTTGGAAAAACTTTCTTGAATACGATTTGACCATGTTCATCATGTGTACCTTGGAAAACTTCCTTTTGCCCCCCTTTTTTGATTAGGTTTAAATCCTTTAATTCTTCTATCATAAAACTTACAAAGCTGATGCCAATTGACGGCCTATATATTCATTGATAATCCAAGAGAAATAAGACCCAGGTAGTTTGGCTTTTTTTGCCCTTACCTTCAATTTTGCGCCGTCTTCACTTTGAGATAAAATTCCAAGGTTGCCATTGATCGAAGACACTACATTCTCGGTTATGGTTTTATCAGGAAGCAACACATAAGAATGTGAGGAAAAGTTTTCATTTAACTGTGCTTGCTTAAACGCATTCTTCCAATCACTCATTTTAGCTTCGATGGAAATGATTTCACGTACAAAAAAGGAATTTTCAAAATCCTTTATTCTGGCAGTCATTCCGTTAAAGAATATAAGCTCTGCTTGCACCAGCTTTTTAAGGGATTTCTGAGCGGATTTTTCGGAGTACCCAAGTTGTTGAAGTATTCTTTTAAAACGGATACCCCTTTTACCATTTGAAGAAATATGGTGCAGGATTTTAATGTCCGTTTTATCGAGTTTATTTCTCTTTGGCGGCCAACCACTTTTATCAATATCTTCCCATACCACAATCAGAATATCTGGGATTCCTGTCTCGGCATAAACTTCCTTTAGTACTTTAAACTTGTAATTTTTCTTCTCAAAGTTTTGAGTATATTGATTTAGAAAAGTATTGACCAAGTCATTTTCAGGGCCTTCTTTTTCTTTCCTAAAGTTAAATTGCAGGTTGTCGAGCATATAAATTTTTGTTTTGAACAAAGATAACAGTCTAAAGATAATTCCTTTTTTGTACTTGAACAGGATATTAAAAATAAATCAATACTCTCGGCGTTTATTGCCATTTGTTTTCAAAAAAACTGCTAATGATAGGGTCTAAAAAGGTTAGATGAAACTACTCCCTATTATATGCTGGGCAAACAACTCCAATTCAATTTGAACTTTTAAGATTTCAGGAATCCTCGTAAGTAGTCCCTTTTAAAACAACCGCACAGCTATTGACTAAAAAATATCCATTATAAAGGGGCTAACCGCCAAAATTCAACTACTAATTTATAAGGTATTTCTGGCTATATTCCACTTTAGGCGTGTTTACATTCTAAATTGGAATATACAAAATAGTCTTTGCCGCGGTTAGACTTTGACTGCCCTTTTTCGTTTGAGCTCTTTGATATCCTGTCTTAATACCTGCATCTTGGCCGTTTTTTCCGGAGGGAAGCCAATAGCCGTTTTCTTTTTATGGGTTTCCATCGAACGCAGGTTATAGTCCAGATCGAATTTTTTGGAGCTGATTTCCCGTTGTACCTTTTGACATAGTTTGAACAGTTGCAGGGCCACTTTTTCCGGGTCGAACCGTTGCTGTTTTCTGCCAACGATGTGGATATTCCTAAACTCCAGTCGATAGCAATAGAGATAATTGTGATTTGAGGGAACATATTCTGCTTGAAAGACCAAATTGGCATTCAGGGTTCGCAAACGGGCAACTTGCTTGTGCTTTTGTATGTTCAGGTTCAAATTCGACCGTTCGACCATGGCCAAGCCCAATTGTTTAAGGAAAGTTTTGGGTTCCTTTACATTATGGACACTCGATTCGAGTTCGGAACCCGAAACGAGACCTAGCAAACCTCTTTGCAACTGGTCCATGTCCTCGGGTTCGATTTCATCCATGGGCATGTTCATCCCGCTGATCGCATTTTGCGCCCTTTCCAAATCGGCCACTTGGGAAACAATATGTTTGTTTTCCTTTTCGATGCGCTCGATGGCCTTGAAGGAATTGGCCTTGTTGAGCTCGTGCAACCGCTTTTGCGATTGTAAAAACTTTAGGTCATCAGAAAGTTTGACGAGTTGAAATTGGTCCATATCCCCAATCAACGCAGCCTGCATCTGCTCATAGGACAGGCTCTTGTCATCGGGAACAAGGTCGTCATAGATACGCTTGTTCGGGTCGGCTTCCCTGATCTGTTCCCGGAACCTTTCCTTATGGGTATTCAACGAATAGGAAAAGATATCCGTGGAATCCTTGATGCCGTAGAATCGCTCCACCACCGTATTGCCATAGATTTGGGCCACTTCATTTCCCTTGCGCAGGCCCCGTCCGGCCCTTTGGTCAAAGGCATCGGGGGAATAGGGAATGTCCATATGGAAGATGCCTACGACCCGTTTTTGGATGTTCGTGCCCGTACCCAATACCTGTGTACTACCGAGTGCCACCCTAATCTCTCCATTTCGTATCTTTTCCTGCATGAAATCCGTTTTGTTCTTAGCCTTTTCCTCCTGAGCCAAGGCAATTTCATGGGCTGGAATGTCATAGTCTTCCCAAAGGATTTCGCGGACCGTGTCGTACGAGTTGTACTGTCCCGGTTTCCAAACATTCAGGTCGGAGAACACCAAACACACCCCTTTGTGTTCCGATGTTTTTTTATAAAGCTCGGCAACATCCCGGCACAGACGTTGCAGTTTGAATTGGTCGAGTTCCGAAAAATCGATGGCAAGATTGTCCTTTGCCAAAGGGTCGATCAAAAGGGAACGGTTGATGTTGAGTGCCGTTATGTGTGCGGACTTCATTTGGTCTGCGTTGTAAATGGGAACCTTGAACAGGGCATTTTGGTTGCGATCCTTTGTAAACCTGAGCGAGGCCTGTTTGAGTTCTTCATAGGCTGGTGTCGACTCCAAAATGATAAATTCCCTGTCCACTTCAAGGTCATGGGTCTTGAAATGTTTGTCCCTACAGATATGGGTAAAGGAGTTGTACATCTTGCTCAATTCGGGCAGATTGGTATAGTATCGAAATCGCGCATGCATCCTCGGATCCCCGAAAATGTTCGGTTCGATGCTTACGCTCTGCTTCAGGAAAATCGAGGCCCAGGCATCGAAATTGAAGATGTTCTTGCGCTTCAGTGCCGCAGGGGTAAGATAGCGCTGGTAGGCATACAGTTCGGTAACCGAGTTTTTTAGAGGGGTGCCGCTATAAAAAAAGATGTTTTTGTCGGGACCCATCCTGTGGTGGATGGATTTTATGCTGATTTCAAGGTCCAGGTTCCTTTGACTGTCCGAATGGTTGTTGAGGCCGGATACGTTCTGATGCCGGGTCGTGAAACCGATGTTCTTGAAATAATGGGCCTCGTCGATCATCAAAGCTTCGATGCCTAGATCCGTCAGGGTCGTTTCCATCCCATCGGACCGTTCCTCCAATTTTTTAAGGGTCGCCTGTAGCTTGCCCTCCAAATGTTCCTTCCTTTTGATCAGGCCCTTGATCAGTTTTTTGGATTCCTTTATATTTCCGTATTCCCTTGCCGTTTGTAGGTCCTGTTCGATCATATCGATTTTTTCTTCGAGGATATCCAGGACGAAGTGCCTTGATTTGGGAATCTGCTTTAAATGGCCATGCTCGGCGATGATCAGGTCAATGGCCCTGTGGTTTTTAATCGTTTTCAAGGTCTTGGCCCTCTTGCCCTTGGCCATGTTCTTGGAACTCAATCGGAGCATGTTCAGTTGGGGAAAATTGGCCCTGATCTCGGCCTCGATCTGGGGGGCTACGCTTTTTAAAGTCAGTAACAGGGTTCTCTTGCTCTTCCCGTGCTGTTTCAGTTTATGGGCCAGCATCGCCATGGAGAGGGTCTTGCCCTTGCCGACCTGATGATCGTTCAGGGCACTCCCTTTGGTAAGCCCGAAGAGTGTGGAATCGATCTGGTGCTGGTAGGGCGGGTAGACCAAGGTATCCGGAAAGGTGAGCCATCCCTTGGGTACCGTGATATTGACATCGGCCAAAAAGGCCTGATAATAGTTGTTCTCTATGGTGGCCTTCAATTCTTGGCTCCCTTCGATAAAGGACTTGAAGTGGAGCTGCAGTTCCTCATAAATATTTTGGGCCATCAAGGTGGCATCCTTGTCCAGTTTCCTGATGGTCTTTCCGGACCTGTCCTTATACGAGGTAAAGATGACAGGATACCTGTTTTCAGCAAAATGTTGCAATATCCGTTTATAGTTCGCCTTGACCTCATGGTGCAGCACCACACTGAAACGTTCGTGGGCCTCTTGGTTAAAGTCCCTGGGGAACATCAGGGTCAGGGTGGAATTGAACTGGGCCATATTGATCTGTACCTTCTCGCCTATGAGCTCCTCTAAAAAGGACTCCTTCGCGGAAATGGGGATAAAATGGCTTTCGAAATTGAACTCGATATCGTCCAGGTCCAACTTTATGGGAAGCAGCTCCGTCAACGCCTGTTCCATTCTTTCCGTTCCGATTTCGAATGGCGGAGGATGGTTCCCGACATAATCGATCTTATCCTGGATATAGCCACTCGAAAATAGGAAATAGGGCACCACTGCATAGCCCGTTTCGGATTCCCTATCGGGCTCTAGAAAAAGGGAGCGGGTTTCCAGCCCGTTCAGCAACAGTTCCTTTTCGTTGGTCTTAAAGGCTCTTGTGATGGCTGCTATATCGATCTGTCCGTTATGGTCAAATTGGTAGCGCGCCATTTGTTCGGGATTCTCGAATCTGGGTTCCTTTGAGTCGGATGTATCTGTGCCAATTTCAGCAGAAGCGGTTTCATCGGGTTTGGTTTTGGCGCGGGGAGCCTTTAGAAATCGTTTCAAGGTGAACGACGGATTTTTGCCATAGCCCTTTCCATCCTCCTTTTTCTCAAACTGTTGGCGGACCTGCTCGAAATAATGGTCGTCCTTCAGAAATATGAGATGCCCCTTTAGGAATCCCCACTTAAAATGGAAGGTGTCCAATTGGTAGTCCAAGTCCTGGAAGCGTCGGGCAACTTCTTGCTCCGGAAGTTCCCTTTTTTCGATATTGAGGTTGAGCAGTACGAGCTCGTTCCGCATACGGGCATAGTCCGCCACCAATTCCCTGATTTTATGGGGTACCTTTCTTGTGCGCTGTGGGTCGGTGTAAAACAAAACTTCGCCCTTCTTGTTAAAATTGTAGGTACCAAAAAACAATCGGGAGTATTGTTTGGCTTCTTTATCGTGCAAGGCAATCGGAGGTAAAACCGTATCGACGATAGGAGGCGTTGGTGGTGCTGCCGTTTGTTCCTCGGCTATGGCCTCCTTTGGCAAGGGTTCCGGTTTTTTCGGTATATCTAAAGGTGCCTGACCGACCTCGAACTTGAAACCATCGGATTGTCCTTCCAGAAAATTCGACAGGGATATTTCGTTAGGTTCAACAATAATGCTTGGCCTGTTGTGGAAAAAGCCGAGCTTGGGCGTACCGTGAACATTTCCCGGATTGTTCTTGAAAAAACGATTGGTCAGAAAGGATTGACCTTCCAGTTCAACGGCTTCGGTTTCCGCAAAATCCATTTCGTCGGCGGACAGCGTTTTTTTGTTGGAAGTCCTACGGTACAACAATAGATCGGATACGACCTTGGTGCCCTCGTTGGTGAACAAGTCCGTGTTGAAACGGTTGGCCAGGAGCAAGTCGTTATCCAATAATATAGACTCCCTAAAATCATTGTAGGCACTTCGCTCGGCAAAGGCGGAAGAGGTAACCAAGGCCGTGATTCCCCCATGGCGTACCATCTTTGGGGCATAAAAATTAAAATAATTGCCCACATTCTTGAGCGGACCTTCCGTCAGGTAATCGTGTCGATAGGCCTTGGTGATGGGAATGTCCCCAAAAGGGATATTGGTCATGACCAGATCGAAACGGGTCTTTTCCCCTTGATCCAGAAAAAAATCCTCAAAAGTGGTGTTCAGTACGGTTACACGGTCGTCTTTTTGGTTATTGGCCTTAAGGATTTCAAACGATAGGATATCGGGTTCCAAAGCCGTGATTTGGGCTTCGGGAAACGCCTTTTTCAATTCCTGCACATAGGCCCCATTGCCCGCCGAGGGCTCCAGTATGGTCTTGGGTTCGAACCCGTTCTTTTTTAGAAGACCGATTTTATATTCGATAAGGGTCTTGGGGGTATAGTAACTGGTCAGATGGTACCGCCGCAACGAAGCCAGAATTCCCCTGAAGGTCTCCGGGAAGGCCTGTTCAAGGGTTTGCAGCAATTGTTGCCCCTGTTTTTCCTTCCCAGATGCAGGATAGAACAACAGCTCCCCCAACTTGGCAAGTCCGGAATTGTTGATATAATAGTTCTTGGGATTCGATGCCTTTATCAAGGCAACGATCTGAGCCAAATGTTCCTGTTTCATCCCGAATTATTGAAGCGATTTCAGGATGGCCGCCTTTCCCTCGGGGTCTTTTTCGTTCAAGGCCCGATAGATATCCGACAGGGCTTCATTGGCATGCTCCAGCGCAAGGGGCCCAATGTGGCCGTCCTCAAGAAACTGCCCCTGTAATTTGGCGTGCAGGATATAGGCATTGATGGCAAAATCAAAACGGTATTCCGCAGCATCCAAACGGGCGGTCAGGTTCGGATAAGCCTCCAACGCGTAAAAACAAAAATGAAGGTCGGGACCACATTCCCCATTGGCAAGCTGGCGCTCCCAGTCCTTGATCGTTTCCGGATGTTCAGTTCGGAACCTTTGGGTTTCCGAAGTAAGTAAGAGTTCTTCCTGTGTCATGGATTGTATTTTTTAAGGTTTGTTTGACAGTATAAAATCAATTGTGCTTTCAATGTTTCGATTTGGAGTTTCGTTCAATTCGATAAGGTGTTCGTACAAGGCGTTCTTGAACAGTATCACGCCGTCAAGTGAATCGAAGCGATGGAAAACGTGTCGACCCTTTTCGCAGCGGATGAAAAGCTCAAAGGCCTTTTTCTCGGTGCTTTGGCTCAATGGTTTTAATACTTCTGAGGTAAAATCCATCAATGTGGTAATACTTTCCATAAGGAAAGCATCCCGTAGTAAGGGACGGCCATTTGTGTCCAAAATCGTTATCTCAAAAAGCATGGTTCAAATGGAAATTTTAATTTGTCTTTTTTTCTTTGTCCCCAATGGTTCCAAGACATTGGTATGGTTCATATATTCCCTATAGCTATGGTAGTATTCGGGATGTTTGCTTTTTAGATTGGCAATGGGCCTATATTCCTTGAGTTCTGGTTTCTTGCCTTTTTTCGACAATGCAAAGTAGGTTTTGCCCGAACCGTAATGCTTTTTTAGCAGTAGGGTATCGTTGGTCTGCCGCAAGGGAATCTTGTCCACATCTATGAGATAGTCCTTCTTCTCAATAAGGTTTTTGACGACCTCGTACTTTAACCGTTTCGGGACGTTTTTGGATTCCAAAAAATCATCCAGCAATGTCCATTGCTTTAAAACATCGATACCTCCCACACTGTCCGTAGCCTTTAGGAATAATCTGTTCCCATGAATGCCTAGGGAAACGCCGTATTTGGTCTCGGCCAAAAAGGTTATTGATTTTTGTCCAAGTAATGTGCGGAATTCGCCTACCGAGAGATATAGGCGATTTTTTTCATTGGCGACTTTTAGATAGGGCACCAGTACGACAACGTTTTTTCCTAGGGTTGCGGGAACGAAAAGTCCATCCAAACCTTGTTCGACCTGAATAGGCAATGTTTTGGATAATTTCGGTAGTTTACCGACCGGGGGCACCATAGGCCGGATGCCATTTTGCAGATGCCGATTGTACGAGTACATATTTCGTAAAGTATCGTTGAAAAGGTGGAGCAGCCTGTTTTTGGTCTGTTTATCCAAATGGTTGACATCCCTTTGGAAATACCTGTGCTTCATAAACAAATGATCGGATTTGGAAGGGTAAAGGTGTTGAACCCTTTCCTTTAGTAGCGAAATGGTATTGTTGTTCCAGACGGGACAATTGTTCAAATGTGCAAAGGATATATAAGTCCTATTCTCCATGCTATTATAGCCCAATAGCAGTTTCATCAACTTATTTTCGTTTTCATGGATGGATATGCGGCCTACGGGGGTGATATTCCTGTCTTTTTGGAACAGCCGGTTTTTACTTTTTAAAAGGGCCAACTGCTCTTTCAATGCCGTATTGATAAAACCCGATTCGGCCAATTTGAGATTGCGGACATATCGCAGCTTTCTAAGGTCGTTCAATTGATCGGTCGGAACGGACTTAAATTCAAATTCTTTAAATGTACTGAAGTCGGGATCCAAAAATCGGGATACCAAATTTTTGACCCTGTGGAAGAGTTTAATGGCAAAGCGAATAGTAAGGTACGATTTCATGGCTATCGGTTCAATCAGTTTTTAAATTGGAATACACCTCATATTTTATATTAAAGGAAGGTGCTGGATTTATCCTGTTTCCGTCCTTAATGACCTCGTAATGCAGATGGGGACCAGTGGAAATTCCCGTACTCCCAACGGTTCCGATAAAATCATGGGCATCGAGTGCTTCCCCTAGGGCGACCGCCACGGATTCCATATGCCCGTATAGGGTACTGAAACCATAGGCATGTGAAATGATGACATGCAGGCCATGCCCATTGGGATCGTTTCCGATATGGGCCACCCTTCCGGCAGCGGTACAATAGATCGGGGTATCCTTCTCCGCCGCCAAATCGACCCCAAAATGTTTCCTTGTGATCCGATGGATGGGATGGTGGCGGTTTCCATAGGAACTTGAGAGTACATAGTGCTCCCGGAACAGGGGAACCGTCGAGGGCACACTGTCCAAAATTTTCGGCCGCAAGGGCAAAAACGGTTTTAACCGGTCTATTTGCTCGAAATTTTTCAAGTCGTGCAGAAGGTCGTTGAGCCGTTGATAGACAAGGTCTTCCCTAGATTCCTCGGTTATGGGTTGACTTATTTGCCTTGCAAGGTTTCCAAGGTCTTTTGTATTATGGGGATTATCGTAAAAAAATCGATTGGCGGCGATACAAAGAAAGAACACCGTGACAAAAATCCAGTAATTACTGTTCTGCGGGGTAAAATGACCGCTATCCTTGGAATTGGTCACGTCGCCCACTTTTTGGGCGCATCCCTTTATCCAACCGATCGAGGATTTTTTAATGTTCTTCCAAACGCTCATAACGAATTTATTACAAAGGTTTTTGATAAAATTTTGATTATTGCAAATTTTATTTATATTTGTAGCAATTATTGCAAATATATGTAATTTTTACAAATATGAACAACAGGTGGCGAAAATTTGATGCAACGCTGGATGTCCCGGCCCTAATGGATTATTTTAGGCTTGTGGTCCAACGTGAGACGCGTACTTTTATATGCTACCAAATCGGGAAGGAGCAGTACATCGTTATCAGGACCGAACTCGGATATCGCTATTACAAGCCGAGCGGACCCAAGACAAAACTGACCGCTTTTGACTTTATACTGGAGCGGCTTTCTCGAACCGATGCAGAGGCGAGAACGGGTCTGTGGACCAAAGTCGAGGATTTCTATACGGAACTTGAAAAAAAGCCGGAATTTTTTCTAAATAACGGCTCCAAAAATTCACTTGAAATTGTTGACATTGATTTCAACCATTTTGAAACGCTCAACGAGGAACTTTCCTTAAGGCCGAAAAGCCTAGGGGGCGACGGTTCCGACATTTTTAAAGATCGTATCTACGAAAATCCGGAAGGCCGACTGTATTTCCCCTATCGCAACTTGGCCAACACCCTCACGGGATATGCCATGGAAAAGGATGGAAAGCTTTCCCTGATAGCGGAAAGCGATATTTCCAAATCGGTTTGGTTCAGTAAGGTACCCGATACCATCAAGCATTTGGTGGTACTCCGCAACCCTATGGAAGCTATGGCCTTTCATCGAAGGTTCCAATTGGAGGACGTGGTCTACCTTACGATATCCAAAATCAATTACGAGACCTCGAAACTACTGGTGCAGATCCTGAAGCGTACCAAACTGAAAAAAATGGTGCTCAGTTTTACCGGATCATCCAAGATCGAAGGCTATATCCACGACCTGATGCTCATTTCCTTTATCAACGACTCGCGTTTTTTGTTCCGGGTGGGCAAGGACCATTTGGCCGTCCGCTTCGATCCCGAAGGGCAGAAACCGTTGGCCAAGCTGCACAATGAGGTACTAAAATACAACGGTAGCTTGGCAAAGGAATATATCAAATACAACAAGGTGCCCGACCAATCCCTTTTGAACAGGAAGAGCATCGTGCTGACCAAGGAAAAGCAGTGGGTATCGTGCCGTATTCCCTTTGAGGTCAACGCACTTCGCTATTTTCTCTGGAGCTATTACCGAAACTATATGGACAAGACCGTTGAGATCGTTAAACCCGTACACGCCAATTGGAGGCTGGAGTTCGAAGCGAACGGGGTCTATGTCGGAACCGAAAAATTAAAGGCCTTTAGGATGGCCGTATAAAAAAAGGGGGCGCTCCCGCCCCCTTCAATCCTTAATTCCGGACATGAAAAATGGAAATGTCATATCCAGAATTACAAAGTTAACAATTGTTTATTAATCCTTAATTTAAAACTTGAAAAATGGAAAAACAAGCACAGCAGGTTTTCGTAAAAGTGAACCAACGGTGGCAACGGGCTACCGTAACCGGAGAAAAGGACGGAAAGGTATCCGTCGTGAACAACGAGGGACAATCGTTCAAAGTGCCCAAAAAAAAGAAGTATTATGAACCCATCGAATCCAAGGACCAGAAATTTGCTTATAAGGACCTCGAAGAACAATTGAAGGGCCATTATATCAGCTATAAAAAAATCCTCCCGAACGTACGCACAAATCTGACCGAGGGACAGGAGCATTTCCACGAGTCCACCTATATCTCCGAGGGCGAGCTCAAGGAAAGTGCCAAAATGATACAGATGGTATATGACCGGAACTTGGGTACTAGACTGGACGTCCAGTACCGTAGAAATGAAAAGGTAACTCTGGACGAGGCATGGGCCTATAACCATACTTTCAGCGCCGATGAGTTCGAGCGCATGGTGGACAAAAAGGAGTTCGTGCTGTTCCAGGGAAGCACCAACGACGGCGAAGTGTTCCAAAAATTGGCCTATTACGAGCCAAAGGTACAGGATATCCGTACCAAACCGGCACTTTCCACGAACACCTATTTTTATGGGGTAAAGTTGACGGCGAAACAGGCCGATGCACTCAACAGGGGCCAGGAGCTCGAAATGGTCATCAAGAGCAAAGTCCACGGGAACAAACCGTATTTGGTATCCTGGTCCCCGCGCCGACAGACCTTTATTACCAAAAAAGTCGATTTGGAAAAGGCCAAAAAGCTTGAGGTCAACCCCGGCGAAAAAAAAAAATCGCGCGGCCGAGGCATGAAAGTCTGACCGATTGACCTAACAATGGGCCGTCCGTCACGGACGGCCTTCTTTTCATCCATACTATCTACAAAAGCAAATAACCTCAGGGCAACCCTACGAGGCATTCACAATGAAAAGACTTACAATTATCGAGATAAGTCTTTAGCATTTAAATCTCGATTACTGACTAAAGTTTGGGACATAACCGCATGTAATGCTCCCAAAAAAACCATGCCTATATGAAAAATTATGCCGAAAATCCGGAGCACTACAAACGGTTGATCGCCCAGATCGATCGTGAGGTCGATTTTCCCGGATACCTGATCGCACAGGGCTACCAATTGCTCAAGAAAAGTTCGGGTTCACAGGAATTTGGCAAGGAGGCGGAACGCCTCGTCCTACAGACAAAAAGAAATCCCGTAACCTATTTCAATCGCAACGACTCTTCGGACAAGGGGCGATTTTTCAAATACCTCCACAAACGCTCCGCCAATTTTTACGAAGCCGTAAAACAGGGACTGGGCATCATCCAAAGGGATTATCCCGAACCTTCCCCGGCCAAGGTGCACCAAAAGAACAACAGGCATATCAGCTTGGAAGATCGTTATCATATCGGCCCCTTGACCAGACCGAACTATTTAACGGAAGGTCGCGGACTCTCCATAAACACCCTCCAATCCGAAGCCTTCAAGGGCAGGATCTTCAATGCCTTCCACGTCAGTGATAACAAGGGCCGCATCGCCAATATCGCCCTTCCCAAATATGGGTTGGACGGAAAAATCAAGAACTATACGCTTTATAATAGGCCCTATCGGGACAGAAAGGACGGAAAGGTGAAAAAGTTCCGCTTGTTCCTCAACGAGCGTTATGAATACCTTTTCGTTTCCAATCCAAATATCAACGCAGAAAAAATAGTTTGTGTGGAGAGCGGTTTCGATGCCATGGCCTACCATGAACTGCACGGTTGCCCAAAAACATTCTACATCTCCATGTCGGGCCATATCGACGAGCGGAAACTCGAACAGTTCCTCCAATGGAATCGTACGGTAGATCCATCCCATACGCTCCCTCTTCTTTTGGCCTTTGACCATGATATCGAGGGGATGCGCTACGACCTTATTCTTTTGAGCCATTGGATCAATCGAAAGTCCAACCGGGTATTCATCGAAACGGATTGGAAACGCCCCGTGATGCGTTTGAAACTGAACTATCTCACCAAATCCATTGCTATCATGGAACGGGATACCGATTACATCAATGAACGGATTTCCAGAGGTTCTCACGGAATGCCCGAAGGTCTTCAAAAAGCCGTCTGCTATCGCGACAAGGTGCTTTGGGAATTGGATTTGGAAAGGATAGTCTCCCTCCCCCAACATTCCAGAACCTATTGGCGGCTGGCAGTGGAGGCACTTTCCCAATGCTTCGCACAGGGTATCCTGAAAATGGACAAATGCCCCACCATGAAGGATTGGAACGAGGAACTGATCTCGGTAAAAAAAAAGTCCAGTTGTCGGCTAGTGAATCTACTTTAAAGACTGTCATGGACAGACCGAGGAAAACCCAAAAAAGAAAAGGACATGCAAGATAAGAACAAGGGCTATATGGGCATGTACCTATCCGCTTTCCACTTCGCCATTATCCTATTCCGGGAGCAATATGCCCTGTACTTATTCCATTACGGGCATCAGGGATTCTCGGATAACATCCATTCCTTTCTAGTACGGTCCGGGCTACCGTCCCAAGGCATGGTCGCCCGTCTGCTCTTGCTGGGGCTTCTGATGGGCGGTATTATGATGTACCGTCCGGTCAAAAAAGAGGAAGTCGGTCGCAGAAAAAGTGTTGCGGGCTTTCTCGTGTCCTTGGCCTTGCTGTTCGTTTCTTGGTGGTGCCACGGTGCTTCCGAACTAGGGATGTGGGCCTCCATGATATTTCTTTCATTGGCCTACTTGGGATTGATGACTTTCGGGATGCGATTGTTCCAGTTTTTGGACTTCATGAACTTGGCAAAAAATGACCCCTTTAACGATACGAAGGAAACCTTCGAGCAGACTGGGGAGCGTATAGATACCCCATATTCCGCCAATATCCCATATACCTATTCGCACGATGGGAAACAACGGAAAGGATGGATTAATTTTGTCAATCTTTTCAGGGCGTTGTTGGTCATCGGCACTCCGGGGAGCGGCAAATCCTTTTCCGTTATCGAGGAGATCATGGCCCAGTTCATCGACAAGAAATACGCCATGGTCATCTACGATTTTAAGTTTGATACGCTGACCCGTAAGGCGTACGGTTATCTACAGGAGGCCATAAAAAAGCATGGGAACGATTCCGAAATGCCTTTCCCGAAGCTCTACCGAATCTGTTTTGATGACCTTCGGATGACGCACCGGAACAACCCCATGGATCCCTATGGGCTGGTCAATCAGTCGGATGCCATCGATACGGCCACGACCCTTATGAAAAACCTGAATCCCGAATGGATAAAACGGCAGGACTATTTTTCACGTAGTGCCATCAGTTATACAGGGGGCTGTATCTGGTATCTCAAGAAAAAATCGGAAGAAACGGGCAGGTATCTCTGTACCCCGGGGCATTTGGCCATTCTGACCACCGTAAAGATCGATATATTGATGGAAATCATGACCAAGGACGTAGAGGTACGCCAAATATTGGTTCCTTTTCGGGACGCATTGGAAAAGGAGGCCATGGAACAACTGTCTGGCCAGACCAGTACGGTCCAGATAAGCCTTTCTAGTATTGCGACCAAGGAAATTTTCTATGTGATGTCGGGCAACGACTTCAGTCTTGAGGTGAACGATCCCCGGTATCCCAAAATCGTATCGCTACAGAACAATCCCGAACGGAAGGAAGTCTACTCCGCACCCTTGGGCCTGTACATGAACACCATTCTCAAACGGGTAAACAAACCGGGCAAGCGGCACATGGCATTGCTTATCGACGAGGTACCCACCCTGTTCATCATGTTGTTGCGGACCATAATCGATACCGGGAGGGAAAACAAGATCGCCACCATTTTGGGGCTTCAGAGCGTCGGACAGCTGATCTTGGACTACGGCCGGGAACTGGCCGATGTCATCTATGACAACTGTGCGAACATTATCTGCGGTGCGGCCAAGGGCGAGACGGCCAAACGGTTGAGCGAGCTTTTCGGAAAGATCCATCAAGAAAAGGTCTCGAAGAACACGAGCAGTTCGGACGTAAGTACCAATCTGAGTACACAGATGATGGAGCTCTTGCCCAGGAGCAAGATCGCATCCATGTCCACCGGACATTTCGCAGGGTTGGTGGCCGATACTTTCGAGCATCAGATCAAGGAAAAGAAATGTTATGGCCAGTTGCTCCCCGACATCGAAGGCAAGCGAAGGGCCATGAAGCACAAGTTGCCCGTTGTCAACGATTTCAAACCGGAGAATTTCGGGGAACTTTTCCAAGCACAGATGAAGCTCATAGAGGAGCTGGATTTACCGAAGAATGTCTCGGGCCTGTTTACCAGGGAAATTGGGTACATCGAATTTTATGGAAAGCGTCTGGAAGAAACGGCCAAAAATGCATTTACCAATGGTACCAAACGCCGAATTTTTAAGGATGTGGTCAAGGAGCTTCGCCTGTTCGATTTCAGGGAGGATATTCTGGAACTGCTGAATACGGGTGTTAGGGACGCCGATTGGCAAAGGTTATTGGCCTATATTGTGGAGGAATTTTTGGTACGTACGGAAATGGACCGTGTGGCCCAGGCCGAATTCGACAAGATCATTAATGAAGTGGACAGCTTGGTCAAAGAAGAGTATAAAGCCCTTACGGGAAAAGAGCTGAAGAGTGCCATATTTGACGAAAAGAAAATAAATGGTGAAATTGCAAGATCAATCGACAACTCCGAGGCGGCCGTGGAAAAGTTCATGGACGATTTCGGGAAGGAACTTGATGAGTCCCTGTCCCAAAGTTTGGCAGC
Organism: Flagellimonas baculiformis; assembly: GCF_033441575.1. Classification (NCBI taxonomy): domain Bacteria; kingdom Pseudomonadati; phylum Bacteroidota; class Flavobacteriia; order Flavobacteriales; family Flavobacteriaceae; genus Flagellimonas; species Flagellimonas baculiformis. Next base: position 262,131 of record NZ_JAUZVW010000005.1, on the reverse strand, counting down.
TTGGCAGGAAGAGACGGAGTATAATTTTGAAGAGGAATTTTCCTCGTATCCCATAGAAAATTTTGAATAATGGACAATGAATCGATCATCAATCTGGACTCCAAGGATTTGGGGTATATCGGGGAACGCTTAAAGGAAATACGTCTTGAACTGGTGGAATTGGACGATGTCGAGGACAAAAGGTTCAGTCAGTTTTCGATGACCAACCTAAGCGATTACCTGAACATGGACCGTACAACTTTGGCCAATGTGGAGCGCGGTTCCTCAATGGTCAATTCAATCAAGATCATCCTCTATTTCTACAGCTTGGGCTATAACCCCATTTGGATCCTGTTGCCCGATAACGAGTTCGTGCAAAAGCGTAATCTCGGGGAAAATATGGTCTATCAAGAAGGACTTCGCGAGAAATACCTTGAGCTGGAGGAACGGGTTTCAGAGGCCATGAAGGATTTCAAATCGTCCTTGTAAATTTTGCATTCGAAGTAATTTCTTGCCGTTAAAAAGATTTAGGTTCAATATCCCCATTATTGTCCGCAACAATCTACCTATGCTTTGTTCAATTGCTGTATAGCAATGTCCATAGCATTATAATCATTGCTATATAGCAACGTATAATGCAATAGATATTCAATGCTATATATGGATATAGTTTCAAATGTTCATAGTGTCATATGGCCATATGATACTATGGTTTTAAAAAGTATATTTATGGAAACAAAAATAATTTCATGTACGGGGGAAAAGGGCGGTTGTGGCAAGACGACCCTGAATATCATCTTGGCCACCAACCTTTTCCACTTGTACGGGAAGAAAGTAGTATTGATCGACATGGATAATCCCCAGTACTCTGTGTACAAAAAGAGGAACCGAGATCTTGGACAGGTAGGTTCGACCGAAATGCCGATGTTTCCCGTGGAGCGGGCAACGGTCCAGACCTTGGAACCGTTGATTAAAAAATATTATGGTACCGTGGATTTTATCATCGTCGATTTCCCCGGAAACCTTAACGAGGAAATGGTAAGGGGGCTGCTGTACGTCGAACATATCTTTATTCCCTTTTTCCTTGACGAACTGGAAATCGACGGTACGGCGGTGTTTTACAAAACACTGCAACGGAACTATCTAATGAACGAAAATCGGGTACTTCGTTCCGTCAACCTGTTCTTCAACCGCTACGAGCTGGTCAAGGTCAATAAGTTCAATGCGGTAAGGAAAACCTTGGCGAAAGCGGGGATGCCCATGATGGAACAGGTCGTCATGGAACGGACCGTATACAGGGAGCGATACCGGAATACCCTAATTCCCATTCCCGAGACAAAAGAGAACGGGGAACTGGGGTTGAAACGATTTATGGAAGAGGTCATGAAAATTTCAAAAAACTAAAAATGGGCAAAAAAGTAAACGTTAAGGATTTGCTGGAATCGGCCATCCTAGATAATACGGATACCAAGGAAGAGGTCGAGGGACTGAGGGAACAACGGCACGGCACAGGCGGAAAAGTTGGAAATAATCCGATGGAGCAAAATAAAACAACTGATGACACCCTTAAAGATAGCAGAACGCATAGGGCCTTTGCCCGTACATTTCCGTTGACAAAGTTAAGCCGTAGAGAACAAAGGAAAGTAATGGATTTCGAGAGGTTAATGGAGCAAAACGATTATACCGACAAAAAGGAGCAGTTTATCTTTAGGTTGAGCAAGACCTGTTTCGAGGATTATGAACGGCTGGCCAGCGCATGCAGCTATAAATTGGAAAAAAAGGTATCGCGCAACGATATCATGCGAAAGGCCCTGGAGATTTACCACCAAGAAAACATTCGGGAACTTCAACGAATTATCGACAAGATTTGAATTGGCAGTGGGAACATATCGTCTATGCCGTCATCGGTATCCTGTGCCTGTTGTGGTACCTATGGGTCTTTGTCATACTTAAAAAATCAAAAAACGAAAAAAATGTTCAGGAAAATGATTCATATATGCAAAAATCACATATATTTGTAAAAAACACATCTTCAAAGGATAAAGATATGGACCAGTTACTCAGCCGTGTCGATGAGAATGAAACCAGCTCCGAGCTGTTGGATATTTTCAATGCGTCCGATAAAGATGTTCAGAATGAATCCTTAATTCCAGAACATGAAAAATTCAAGATTATCAAAAACTCCGAGTCCCCTCCGGAACCGGAGCTGGACGACTCCGATTAACGTCTTCCTAACACTATTCCTTATTGTTGCTTTCCATTCGGCCGGCTTTGCCCAGATCGATGAACTGGTCGATCAGGTCAACGAGGCGGAACAGGGTACGGCACAGATAGGGAACAGTATTTTCCGCATCATCAAGATTGCCGCAGGCGTACTTCTGGCCATCGCGGCACTGGCCTTTCTCATCATCAGGGAACAGAACCAGGATATGGCCCGAAAAGTGGGCAACGCCATTGTGGGGCTGGTCATTTTCTACGGCCTTATCGAAATCGGGGAAAACTTGGCCAACTGATCATGGAAAACAAGCTGGTCAAAATTCCAAAGGCCCTGCAAAAGGACGTTTCCTTCTTTGGGCTTCGTGCTAAATATGTGGACCAAGCCTTTAAGGGCTCGTTCCTGTCCCTGATGGTGGGACTGTTCCTCAGTACGGTCATCCCTACCTTTCTTAGCCTTTTGCTTTCCTTCTGTACCGCGGCCCTCTATATCGCACTCATGCTTTTCTATTCAAAGGCTTATGGGGAAAACGGTTTTATCAAGTCCCGAGCGGACAGAAAGGGGCCGGACACCATTAAGGGCCATGTCAATAAAAAAAAGTTGGTGCTATGGAAAAAAGATTGAATCTTCTGGATGCCTTTCCCATTTATGGTTATGAGGCACCGATCTTGGTATCAAAGGAACGAGGATGCCTGAGCATTCCGCTGCAATTGGAACTTCCCGAAATCTACACTTTGGACAGCAAGGATTATCTGAACCTGAACCGGATGGTCTCGGGTATCTTGGAAATCCTGGGCGAGAACTGTCTTTTGCACAAACAGGACCTGTTCTTCGGAGAAACCTATGCCATGGACCGACAGCGGTTGGAACGGGATTTTTTCGAGACCGAGGACGAACGCTATTTCAAGGACAGGCCTTTTTTGGAGCACCGGTGCTATCTGGCCATCCACAAAGTACCCAAAAACTATATCGGCCGAACGCCTATCGGGGCCAATTCCTTCTTAAAGAAAGAGCGCCGGTTCTACGGCCAAAAATATGTTCCCGAAGAATACCTCGACGGGGACACAATGGCGGATTTCGAGGCCAGGGTAGGTGCCGTCAACGACCTTATCAACGATTCGGGCCTGATGAGCTCAAAAATCCTTGATTCCGAGGGGCTTTTCGGACGATCGGGCTATTACGACTGTTATCTGGAAGCGGGCTACGGGGAAGGTACGGGCAGGGATATCGATTTTTCCGACTACGGGCTGCGGATCGGCGAAAAACAGGGACAGTACTTCACTTTGGAAAACCTGGACCAGTTCTCCAAGGAGGATATGGCCTTTCACGAATATTTTGGAAAATACAGTACAGGGAACAACCTCTTTCCTATAGGAAACCTGTTTTCCTTGGGGTTCAGGATTCCGCAGGAACATATTGTCAACCAATATATCTATATACCCGAAAAGGAGAAGGCCATGGCCAAACTTCGGTCGAAGGCGAAACGACTTGACAAATATGCCCGGAACCGCAAGGGGGACAAGAACAGCACCTACCGGGACCAAATCTATGAGTTCCAGCAGCATATCCTTAACGAGCATAAGGAACTGGTCTATTATCACTTGAACGTATTGGGCATTTCCAATTCCAAAAAGTCCTTTAGGTCGATGTGCAATTCCGTCCGGTCGGCCTTTCGGAAGCTGGGTATTCATGCCAAGGAAAATACCGTGGATCGGAAAAACCTCTTTTTTGGGGGTATCCTTGGCAACGGCATCGGACTCAGCATGGAACTCTTCAGCCCCTTTTCCTCGGAGATGGCGGCCAGCCTTTGGTATTTTGAAGGGGGATATCGAAACAGGATGCACGGCCCCCACGGCCTGCGCATGGTCGATAGGGCCACGGGAAAACCTTTATTGGTAAGTCTCTACCGCGATCCCGAGGCAAAGGACTGGATCTTTAACCGGGGCATGCTCATCGCCTCCGGTTCCGGTGGCGGAAAGACCTTTTTTGCCAATGCCTACCTGTTCTCCGAATATCGCGAGGGAGCGGAAATCCTCATTCTTGAGAACGGGAATTCCTATGACAAGTTGCTGGACCATCTGGACGGGGTCGTCATAGAGAACGACGACAAAAATCCCTTTACGTTCAACCCCTTTATGCTGGATCCGGGGGATATGGTAGAAAAAGACGGCCAAAAGATGCTTACCGAGCACAAGCTGACGCAGCTTATCGCATTGGTCTATCTTCTATTGGGGCGAAAGGATACTACAACGGACGACGGTCATGACAGTGCCGTAATCCAGACCATTATCGAATTGTTGGTACAGGGATATTATAGGGACCAGTTCCTTAAGGATAATCCCGATAACTCCTTCAATACTTTTTATGGGTATTCGGAAAGGCATTTGGAGCGGCTTATGGATTCCAAGGGCATACGAAAGGAAGTCTTCGACCCCAATCTGTTTTTACTGCTCTTGGGCAAATATGCCCACGATGGCCCCAGGGCATACCTGTTGAACAGTAGGGACAAAAGGATAGCCCAATTGGGTCGTGAAAGGTTGGTATACTTCAAACTCGAAAACCTGATCGAAAACGAACAGCTCTTTCCGATCCTGGCGTTCCTGATGATCGATGTGTTCGACAAAAAACTGAAGGATCCCAAAAAACTTTCCCTAAACAAAATATTGGTCGTTGACGAGGCGTGGAACCTGTTCGACAATCCGATAATGGCCCACTACTTTGACGCCAAGTCCAGAATGGCCCGGAAATATGGGGGGCAGCCCATTTTTATCTCGCAAAAGGTAAGCGATTTCGTCAAATCCAAATACATCGGCAATACCATTGTGGTCAACAGCCATATTAAGGTGTTGCTGGACCTCGGCGAATTCGGAAATTCCTTTGGGGAGATCCAACGGTTATTGGGCCTGAACGAGAAACAGAAGCAACTGATCCTATCCATCAACAAAGATTTGCCCATGGGCCGAAAGCTAAGGGAAATGGCCATTTGTTGGAAGGACCGGGTCAAGGTGTTCGGATTGGAGACCTCGTTGCCCACCAAATGCCTGTTCGAGACCAATCCCAATGAAAAAGCAAAGATCAACCGTCTCCATGAAAAACATGGCCGTGATTGGGTAAGAACGGCCAACGCCTACAAACAGCTGCAGAACGAACTGGCGGAATCCGGTTCTGGGAATTTGAACGGCAGCGACATTAACCCTAAAAATAGAAAATGATGATATACTTGAAACCAAGAATTGTTTACCTAAGAATTTTAATCGGGCTACTCCCTTATTTTGGGGCCGCCCAGATTCCCGTAACCGATGTGGCGGCGAACGCGCAACTGGTCATCCTCAATCAAAATGTGGCCACGCTGAATTCGCAACTGGTCACCTTGAACTCGACCATGGGCAAGCTTTTGGCACAGATGGAACGGAACGTTACCGCAAATTCCAGTGCCTCCAAAATCCTTAGCCAGGACCTGACCGCAAAAAGGACCCCCGCCAGCTATGTCATGGGAAGTCCAGAAATGAACGAGCTATATGACTTGAAGGACAAGATCGTGGAAGCCTATAAGGGTACTCAGAAAAACCTGCGCTCGTTCGCCAATCTGGAAAAGGTGGAAAAGGAAAGGGCGACCGAAGCGTTGGCCGATGCCCTCGTGCAGGTTACCTCCTTGGTCTCACAAGGGTCGCATATCGCCTCCACGGGCGAGATCATCGAATCGGCCGACCGGCTTTCGGCACTACGGTCGATCTTGGACAAAATGGACAGCGTGCTGGAAACCATCATAAAAGTCAACACCTCCCTTTTACAGAAAAACGAACACCGCAAAGCGGTCTATTCATTGATTAAGACCAATTGATGTACGTAATGCAATCGGATACAGGTTTTAGGGTAACGGTCAACACGATATTCGACCAATATATCGATGATGCCTTCGCGAATTTAGGCCCTACCTTGGGCATTGGCTTCCAAATGGCAAAGATCGGGTTGGGCATTTTCGCCATCATGCATTTTGTGGGCAATGATCGCGCCGATGTGTTCAAGGCCCTAAAGTGGTTTCCCTTGATGTTCATCCTTTTCAACTACTCCGAGTTTGCACACGCCATCTTTGAATTTTATAACAACCTCGGCTCCTCATTTGTCAGTACCCAAAAGAACTGGGATACCATCGGGCAAAAGGTGGCCTTGGCCCAAATCGATGTGGCAGCCAACAATGTGGTAGAATGGAACATGTTCAGCATGGATATCGATGGACTGCAATCCTTTGCCCTTACGGGTCTGGCAGGTTCCATAACGGCCTTCGCACATATTATCTCTACGCTGATTTTCGTGGGCATCAAGGCATTGGCCACCATTTACCTGTTCATCCTTATCATTTTCGGGCCGATCAATATCGGGCTTTCGTTCATTCCCGCCATTTCGGGCCTTTGGAAAGCATGGTTGCAAAAGTTCATGAGCCTCTGTCTTTGGCTTCCCATGTTATATGTAGTGGATATGTTTATGGTCAATCTTGTCGATGCGCTCGTGGACCATTTGTTGCGTAACAGTGCCTACGACCTCGGATTGATTTTGAGTTCCTCCCTTCTGGTCTTGATGACCTCCTTCTTCTATATCAAGGCCCCTACACTGGCCAACTTTGTAGTGCAGGGACTTAACATATCGGGTGGGGGCATCGTCTCCAAGCCCAAGCACTATGGCAAAAAAGCAATACAAACGGTCATCGATGCAAAGAGCGGCGGGGCCACAAAAGCGGTTAGGACACTTACGCAATAATTAGGATTATGAAAGGAAAATACGAGATATTCAATGATATCGCCCAAAGTAGAAGGCACAACAACAGGCTCGTCTATAGCTGCCTGATCTTGATGATAGCGGTCTTCGCGATTGCCATCTATTTCGTGGTATCGGCCCATGAGCGTGCCAACAATAACGCCTATGTGCTGCACGGGGGGCAACGCCTCCCCATGGTACCGATCAGGGATGCCAAGGAAAACCTCGAAATTCTTTGCGAAGGTCACGTCCAAAACTTTCATGAACTGTTTTTCTCGTTGGAACCCGATCTGAACCTGATCAAAAGAAACATAGAGGAAAAAGCCTTGTTCATGGTCGATTGGTCAGGCAACCGTTTATATGCCCGTTTGGTCGAAAAAAAATACTTCCATGATGTGGTAATGCGTGACTATCACTACTTTGTGGAACTTGATTCGATTCAAATCGACTATGCAACCTATCCGTTTCCGTTTACTTTTTACGGCAAACAGGCCATAGAAAAAGGCAAATCCACAACGTATAGGAACTTGGTCACCAAGGGGCACCTGAAAAAAGCGGGCATTACCCCAAACAACCTGAACGGAATCAAGATTATCGACTTTGAGGTCGTGGACAATTCCGATCTCGAGCGTAGGTAACATGAAATTCAGTGGCAACATAAAACGTTTGAAGCGATGGGTCGTAAGGCACAGAAATTTTGCTATGGCCCTACCTTTTATTCTGGTACTGACCAGTTTTTTTGTCATTGAGAACGTCAAGGATTTTCAAATGGGGTTCGGCGACACTACCGATCCTACGAATGGCTTCAATCCAGAACTTCCCGGCAAGGTTCCGACCTTGGAATCCGAAGCTATCGCCGAGCCTTGGAAATTAAAGGACTCAACTGAAAAGAAAAAGGTAGGGAAATCTTCGTCCTTACCGGACATGACCCAAATGAATGATTCGCAAAACGATTCTCTCCAGAAGATCTTGAAGCGATTGGAAGGGCTCTCCCTGGATGCTAAACCACAGGAAACGGTGCAGGCCGAAATCCCCGATGGAAAGAAAACCGTGGAGAGGGAAAAGAAGAGCGCAAAGACCGCTGAAGAGCAGAAGCAAAAATTCGTCGAGAACCGCTTGGCCTACCGTGAGATGCTGCTGGAGGGAAAAAAGAAAATAGTCGGGGAATCCTTGAGAGGGAACCGCAGGCCCCAACAGGAACGGATGCCCGTTACCAAAAAGCCAATCTTCTTTAGGGCAACCGTATATGGCGACCAATTCATCTTGCCCAATGAGAACGTAAGGCTCCTACTCATGGAAGATATGGTCCTTAGCGAAAAACGATTTCCCAAAAATACCTTCATCTACGCTATGGCTTCCATACGGGGAAACAGGGTGTATTTGGATATAGACAATATCGAGCACCATCCGGTCGATATCTCCGTCAGGGACTTCAACGATGGCAGGGAAGGAATCTACAACAAAAGGGCCGGGGAACTCTGGAGGGAGTACAAGGCCGAAATGGGAGGCGATGCACTGCGAGGGGCCACCGACGAAATTACCAGCGGCGCACCGGATGTTTTAAAAGGCATCGCCCAAGGGTTGGGGACTTTCCTTCGAAAAAAAAGGTTACGGGAAAAGGAAAAAATCCTATTGATGGATGATTATGAACTCTTATTGGCAACACAATGAAAATAAAAGCTGTACTTACAATAATTGGGCTATTGGGGTCTCTATCGGTTATGGCGAAAATGGACACCATTCCGGTTTCAAGGAACTATAAAACCATTCTGGTACTGCCCGCCCCTTATGATTTTTCCATCAATGGGAAGGAGCTGAATTTTTTGGAGTCCTTCCCGACGAAAAGTGCTTCCGCAACCTCAGAGCGTATCGTTTTGCTTATCTATAACGATGTGGCACCCGACACCTCCGATTTTACGAACTATACCATTTATACCCGTGACGGTCGTGCCTATGATTTTATCCTGGAACTGGTGGACATCCCCGCCAAGAAGAGATGGACCATAACCACCGACATGGTCGATAACCTCGAAGAGCTATCCCATAAGAAAAGTGTTACTGAATTGAATGAATCCGACTTTGCGTCATCTCCTGATATAAAAGACACCATGGCACCCAGCGGAACAGTTGGGGAAAAATTGGAGATTAAGCCCGAAAAGGAAATTGATAGGGAACCCTTGCCGCTTACCCAGGAATTGTATGTCTTGGATAGAATGGAATATATACGGCGGAGATGTTATTACAACCAGTTCAACAAGGGCAAGATCATCCGATATTTTTCAAAATACGATGATGTATTTCTCTGGCTGGAGAACGTGTATTATGAAAATAACGAAATATACCTGCAGTTTCGCTTGGAGAACAAGGAACATATCGACTATGATGTCAATTTTATAAAGTTCAGCATCGCCACCAACTACAAGAATAGTTCGAGCAATGTCAAGACGGAACACAAACCCTTGTTCAGGTACAAAGTTCCCAAAAAAGTCGAGGGGAATTCCGAGAACTATTTCATGGTGGTCTTCGATAAGTTTACCCTTGACCGGAGAAAGTCCCTCATGGTGGATCTGGATGAGGAAAAGGGCAATCGAAACCTGTCCTTGGATATAGACCAACTTGTCATCAATAACCCATCAGGATTTAAATTATGAAAACAACAGGATTTTTCATCGCGATACTATTTTGTCTTGCGGCTTCATCCATCTCAGGCCAAATGCGGGGCAACCTTGCTTCTTCGGTCGGCGTGAGCGGTGGCTATGTCGAGGATGGTTATGGTATTATGGGAACGTTTAATTTTCATCCCAATCGGTTCCAATATTTTCAGATAAGTGTTTTGGCCGCAATTGCCGAGGACAAGGGTGCCCAAAATATTCCCTATAATATTTTCACTATTCAGCCGGGGCTTTACTATCGTGTATTCATGGCGCCGCGAAGAAAAAATTTTAGCCTTTTCCTCGGTGGCGGTGGGCTGTTCGGATACGAGGTTATCAACAACGGGAGCAATGAACTGCCCACCGGTGCGCTTATCAATGGCAAAAGCCAATTTATTTACGGCCTTTATCTCGGTGCGGAAATGGAAATAGGCCTAAGTAACGATTTTTCGCTATTGGTCAAGGCCAACGAATACTACCATGTCAATTCGGACGTGGGAAATTTTTATCCGTATGTCGGCGTCGGCCTACGGTATTTTTTGTTTTAAAAAGCGACGTTATGAAATTCAATACCCCACAACGCATAGTCGCCATAGGTACGCTATGCATGATATTTATAATTGCCTGTAGCAAGGACTTTGAAGGAATAGTGCAGGATTCCTTTGATTTTACCTTTCATGGCACGAACGAGGAAAACGGCTTTGTATTTGAAGCTGTAAGAACGGATTTCAGCTTGGAACCCGATCGGATGGTCTCTACCGTTTCCTATTTCATGAAATATAATATCCTTGACGGGAAAGGCTATTATTTAGGTACGGAAAACGATACCATCCGCGAAAACGATACCATCCCCGTCAAGGATTTTGACCTTTCTTACCGCTATATGCCCATCGATACGGGTATGCACAAAGTCAAGGTATTGGCCTGGGATTCAAACCGATTGCAAAAGGAGTTGGAGTTGGCCTACAATGTCAAGTACGCCAGTTTCAGCTTTCTCTTGGGCAAGGGTACCGGGGATTTCATTATCAATAGCCGGAACCCCGTCAATGTAACCTTGTTACGGGACAAGAACACGGTAGCTCCGGATGGGGATTCGACCGAGGAATTTGAGATTACCTACCAACTGGAAGATGGTTCGGGCAAGCTTCATTTGGACGATGTTACCTACAATGCTGGAACCCCCTTCAAGTTGCCCAAGGGCGTTACCGAATTTGGCTACTTACCAGAAACCTTGGGCGAGCACAAATTGACCATGGTTGCCAAGGCTCCCGATGGGGCATCCCTGACGAATGAGCTGCTGCTGACGGTCGGAAATGTCGATTTCACGTTCAGGGCAACCGCGGCATCCTCACAGGTGGAGCTGGATACCAACCTGGCAATCAATGTCGATTTGCAGACACAGGACGAGGAAAGCGAAGTTACCTATGATATTAGCCATTCCTTTTCTTCCGATAGCCAAGGCGCGGGAGTTGTACGGGACCAGAATGGCGGGGTCATGGACCCCGGGACTTTTCGCGGCATTGATCCCGGCAATTATAACTATACTTTTGAGGACGATGAATTGGGGCAGCGCAAAATCTATTTTGATATACGAGACAGCAATGGCCAGAGGAAAAGGGACAGTGTCGAGATCGAGATTGCCAACATTCCCTTCACGTTTAGCGGAAATTCGGAAAGCAACCAGGTATTCGTAAACCAACGGACACAGCTTAATTTCAACATTAAATCGAACGGTAACACATCCAATATCGATTATTTCCTGACCTATGACCTAGAAGAAGGAAACGGAAGGGTTACTGGGGTCAATGGAAATACGATCCGGAACAATACCGACTATCCGGTCGACTTGGGTAATTTCCCATTGTTTTATACGCCCGAAACCTTGGGTCCGCATCGCATCAATTTTCTCGTTACGGACAATTACGGGCAAGCGGTCGGACCTGTGGAGATCGATCTGGATGCCAATCCCCTTGAACTGGAATTCAATGCCTCGGCCAATAGCAACGAGGTATTGGTAGGCCAGCGCGGTACAATTTCACTCAGCCTTATCGAACAAGGGGATTACGATGGGGTTTCCTATGAACTGAATTACTTTATTTCAGGTGGTGACGCACAATTGTACAATGGAAATTCGCCAATAATCCCTAGCCAATATTTTTCGGTAAGTCCGGGAAGCTTTGCGTATGATTTCGTTGGGGACCAGGCAGGAACCTACGAAATAACCTTTTTGCTTCGTGACAGCAACGGTCAGATCCTTGAAGATAAGGTTACCGTTGTCGTTGGCAACAACGACTTTACGGTCAATATGACCCCGTCCAAGGCTACTGAGTTTTCCAACATTCCGGTGGGTATGATCGTGGATATCGACGAAGTTCCCGACGGAGCGAACGACAGTTACACGGCTTTCTTTTCCTCTAGTCAAAACGGGTCGATGTCCATTAATGGTATAACCTATGGTCCGGGGGAACAATTTCCTTTGGGTGCCGGGGTCAACAATATTTCCTATACCGGATCGGAACCCGGACAGCATACTATCGTTCTCAGTGTCGAATCGGGATCGGACGTTACCCGAACGGCCAACACTACCATCACTTTTGACCAGGTCGACTTTACCTTTACCGGGGGCACCCAAAAATCGGACATAACCGTAGGGGAAACCACTGGCCTCAATTTTAATATTTCGGAAAGTGTCGGGTCTTCGGATTACACGATGCGATTCAGTATGAACGGCAATGCGCTCATCAGGGACAACAATGGTATAGAGGTAAGCCCCGGGAACAGTTATGATGTCAATACGGGCAACTTTAACTGGACGCTCGAAGGTACCAATGAAAGTACCGTTCGAATGGCCTTCACGGTCCGAAACGATACCGGATTGGAGAAAACCGTGGATATAACGGTAAACGTTGCGGCCAAGGATTACACCTTTACCGCATCGGGCACATTGCAGCAGGCCTATATCGGGGAACAGGTGGATGTTAACTTCAATATTTCCGAAATCGGAATCGGTGGGGACACCTACGTGATGTATTTTTCGGCAAATGGTAACAATGGTTCTTTTGAATATGCGGGCACCAATTACTCTGCTGGGGAAAGTTTTGATGTACCCGTGGGGGCATTTTCAGGAAAATATACCGGAACGACCGAGGGCAACCATAACATCACTTTTACGGTGCGCTCCTCATCGGATGTGGAGAAAACGGCCAATGTCAATATCAACTATGAAAGGTACGAGGAACCATTCGAGTTGACCGTTAGTCAGGCCCCTGGGGAACGTTTGGAAGAAGAACCCTTTAACATCACGGTCATTACCAATGCCATTGGCACCCATGATCCGGCCGTGACCTATCAAATGACATATTCTTTCAATGGAAACCGTGTCGGTTATTTCTTTTATGGCGGAAATAGATATGATGAGGGGGAGACAATTCCGTTGAACTACGGGAGTACCAACCTTACTTTCTATCCAGAGACCCCAAATACGTTTACCATTGATTTTGAGGTGGAGAACTCAACAGGACACTCCAAAAGCGGAAGCACATTTGTTGACACTTTAGGAAGGCCCGTGGCTTTTGTAAAAGGGGAAAAGCACAATGTCAGTTGTGGTGGATTGAACGGCTGCGATTATCAGGTCAGGATCTATACCTGTTTTGATATCGGGTGCTCGGAAGCCTATGGCGGTGCTACGCTGGACCAGGTGGAAATCAGGATATTCAACAGGAGTACCAACCGGTGGGATACCCGATTGTTCAATTACAACGAAGCCACGGGCAGTGGAGTGGATCGATATTTCATGTTGGAAGAGGAACCCCGAGAAAGCCGTTTGAAATATCTTGATCAGGACTTTGAGGTCCGGGTCAGGGATACCAATGGCCAGTGGAGTGAATGGACATCGGGGAAAATTGTTAGAGTATGATCAAAAGGGGGTAATGCAAACCATTTTCTAGCTTCTTTTAAAAGTATACGTTATGACAACATCTTGATTGTCTAAAAAGTCGTCTTGCTCTAGGACTAACCTGTTTTGGCTAAACTCGATGATGGTCATATCATCTTTATTATCGAAACGAAGAATTTCATTATTGATTAATTCGTATTGGTCTTTTTCAACATTGGCAAAGGCAGCTACATCACCACAGCTTAATCCGTTTTCGTTTATAGTGTAGGAATCTTTTCCTTCGTCAGCGGGACCATCACTAAAAAAAGTAAGGTTGTCCTTTAAGCATTGGCGGATTTCATTGGTATTATATAAATCTATATTTACCGTACCGTCGCCATTTATGTCTACGGCGGTATTGGAATCGATAGCCTCATATTCCCACTGGCCGAACAAAGCTTGCTTCCTATCCGATTCTGCAACACTGTCGTCGTCGCTATTGCACGAAAGAAATAGCAGCATCGGGAATGCAAGAAAGATGAAAATATTTGTTTTCATTGGAATTGGCCTTGGGTTATTACAAATATATCACTAAGGATTACATATTTTAAACAAGAATTTTCGAAATTAATTGTGCGTAGGCAAGATAAATGCATGGAGCGCTTTTTCTGCGCCTCCATGCTTTTATGCGCGGTGCCGAGGATGTTTAAAAACCGTAGCCGGAAAGACGGCCGAATGCGGGCCAGCGCAGCTTGCCCACTCGGTCAGGCTTGAAGGCGAAGGGTTTTAAACTTCCGCCTAGGAACTTGGATAAACACGTCCCTGTCCCTCCTCATTAATATATTCTAACAGTTCTTATAGTCAAATCTCTTCACTAGAAAATGTTTTGCCAATTTCTTGAAATAATATTTCTAATTAGAAGTTTTATCGATATTACGCAGTGTCTTTTACGTAAGCCCCTTCCGGAAACTTTCCCCAATCTAGACCCTTCAGTCAATATTCGTATATTGGCAAGTACTTAGGAATTTAGCGATACCGTTGGTTGGTGATAATATGAAGAAAATGGGGCGAGTCTTGGAAAAGAGCTCAGCATTTTGGATAATGGCGAAAGTGTGCTAAAAAATATTGATAACTAATTGAGCCTATATTTGAGAAATAACTACTTCATAAACCACACCCAAACCGTTTCATCCGCCATCTTGTTATTCGAGGTAAACGCACTATTTTTTTTCCTCGATATTCCAGAAAGGAAGGGAATTCCATCATAGAATGAAATCATTATAGGTTATAAACCTTTGTTTAACTAGTCTTAAAGATTGTTGTGGGCTATTTACAATCTACGAAATCGCTTAAAATGCTGAACGCTTCTTACTAAGGGCGGACTTGTTCAATCCATTCTTTGGTCTTCTCGAGATGAAGGGTTTCGAGACTGGCCTACAATAGTTATTTAGCTTTGATGCTGATTTCTTATTTTATATTTTTTGTAGGTACAATTAAAATAGGAATTTTGGCATGCCGAACGACCGTGACCGCCGTATTGCCCATCAGTACATTTTCAAGTACTCCATGGCTATGCGTTCCCATAACCAAAAGTTCAATTTTATTTTTTACGCAGTAGTCCAGAATGGCGTCTGCGGTTTCGCCTTTCAACACCTCGGTCTTGATGTCCCCGCTTCCCAAATGTTGGGCCGAGGCCGATAGAAAATTCTCGGCACCATGAACCAGTTCGTCAACCACTTCCAAATTGTTCTTGGCAAAAGCACTCGTATAACCCATTATGGGTGAATAATCAATGTCATAATAGGTAGCATCGGTTATTACATGTACCAATGTAGTTTGAGCTCCCAGTGCTTTGGCATAGTCATAACCTGTTTCAGCTACTTTTTCTGCGGACGGATTATAGTCCAGCGCAATACATATTTTTTTCATTCTTCATTAATTTATTGAAAAGAGACCAGAAAAACTGGCCCCTTTTGTTCATAAAAAAATAGAATACATCTAATTACGAATTGTAAAATTAGGATAATGCTCCAAAAACTTTTCTTGGGTCTTTTGGCATGTTCGTCTGCCTTTTCTCCCAAGCCTTGAATTCTTACTCTAGTTTTTATTCTTTTTTCAATAAAACATCTTCGTTCTATTTAGACCCTTCTACTAGATCTATTCTCCTTTTTTAGTAAGCAGCTTAGTCTTCATAGCCTCCAATTCTTCCGAGGCTTTCTTACATTTTTTATGTGCTTTTACCTTTTTTTCTTCTTCATTGGCGGTATGATGGTCGTAAACCTTCAGTGAAAATCTTTTGTGCCGATCATGTAATCTCGCCAATTGATCCCTATGTTCTATATCATGTTCCATACGTTCTTGTTTTAAATTCGAAAATTTCTTTGTTATCCTATGATTTATCACTTATTAAACCAATTTTAGAAATGTAGATTTCAAAATCAGTAGTTATTTATTTTTACTTTCCTAATGATTTTGACAATTGACCAAAAAAGAACAGCCCATTGAATTATCGCACTTTTCGGCTAAAAATGTTGAAGGCGACACTAATCGAGTTTGAGGGGAACTGCCTTTATCATAAAATTGGACGAAGAAAAGATTTTGATTCTTACTGTATGCATAAAACGTCTAAAACCGAAGTTTAAAGGTAAATAAACCATCAAAGATATTTTTATAAGAACTTTCGTAAAGCTTACACATTTCACAGGTTTTTAGATATATCAGGTGGGAGAAAATTTTCATTTTTACTGTTCTGTTTGTAAGAACGTCGTCTTAAACAACTAAAATCCTTGGATATCAAATTTTCACTTAGATAGTTTTAAATTCATCTGCCTAAAAGAAGGTCCGAAATTGAAGTCCAACACAACTATCATGTTCTATAAATATTGTTTGACTGAAACGGAAATCAACCGCCTTTGAAGTAACATTTTACCAAAGGCAATTTGGTCATTATACTTATCGATAAATATTAATGAAGCGAACGCTGGGAAAGTATACAGAATAAATATGACGTTTTCTAGCAAGGTGATGCCACCAAACAGCACATCGTTTACGATATGGTAAGCAATTCACTTTCCGGTTGAGCTATAGATAAGGATAGTAATAAGCTCCCGTAAACTGAGGAAAGAGTCAAGTTAGCCGTATCTTTGCAAATTCTTCTACCCATAACGCTTACTAATTTTAGGACATGAAAGACGGACTATTTCGCATACTGTATAAATATTTTTTAAAGACCGGTATGAGCGAAAATCTCGCCTTATACCTCAATTTGATTATTTGGCTAGTGGGAATCCTGCTTTTTGTATGGTTGCTCGACCTTATTATCTTGAAGGTGCTGCGAGCACTGTCGGTTCGAATAGCGCGAAAATCGAAGACCAACTTGGATGATTTTCTGGTGGCGCACAGGGTACCAAGCTATGTGGCTCATATTTTCCCGTTGATACTCTTGTTCAAGTTTGTCCCGATGGCATTTATCGGATTTGATTACGTCGGTGTTCTAGTATTGAAAATACTCCACATTCTGTTCGTCTTGTTGGCACTCGCTTTGGTCAAAAGATTGTTCAGGAGTACGACCGATTACTTGAAAACCAAGCCAAGGTTTCACGATAAACCGATTGATAGTTATATTCAAGTCTTCATGATTTTTGCTTGGATCGTTGGTGTAATGGCCGTTTTCGCTATAATTACCGGTGTTGAAATTTGGAAATTTTTTACCGCCCTCGGTGCGGGCTCCGCAATAATCCTATTAATATTCAAAGATTCCATTTTAGGGCTCGTCGCAAGTATACAGGTCAGTATAAACGATATGGTAGGTATCGGCGATTGGATTACTTTCGATAAATACGGAGCGGATGGCGATGTTATCGAAATTAACTTGGCCACGGTAAAGGTGCAAAATTTCGACAAGACTATCACAACGATCCCGACCTACGCTATGATTTCAGATTCATTTAAAAATTGGAGGGGCATGCAGGTTTCCGGTGGAAGACGAATCAAACGGGCAATGACAATCAGTCAAAAAAGTGTTCGTTTTCTTTCAGATGAAGATTTGACCGAACTCAAGAGAGTACAATTGATTGCCGAATACCTAAATACCCGAACCAGCGAAATCAACGCATATAATACTCAGCAGGATGTAGATAAGTCTTTGAATATAAACGGCAGGAACCTGACAAATTTTGGGGTATTTCGTAAATATGTTTCTTCATATCTTGAAAAACACTCCGCAATCAACAAGACCATGACCTTGATGGTCCGACAACTGGAACCGACACCACAGGGCATTCCTTTGGAAATTTATGCTTTTAGTGCCGACAAGCGGTGGGAAAATTACGAATATGTCATGTCCGATATTTTCGATCATCTTTTGGCCGCCTTGCCTTATTTCGAATTAAAGGTTTTTGAGCTGCCAACTTCTTTGGGTGGGGAAAAATAAATCAAGAGCTTTTTAGTTCCTGCTCCATTTATGATTGGGTTCGTCTGAACTTTTTGATTTATCACACTAAACAAAATCAATTACTTCCCAATATCAATGGTAATCCGGAATCGCCACTGCCAACAATGACTGCTTTAGAGTTAGGTGACTTCGCTAGTTCCAATGTTGCGTCGATACCCTTGTCCCGCAATATCTTATCTGTCAATGAAGCACTTAAAATTCTGTTCGCATCCGCCTTTCCCTGTGCTTCAATGGTTACTTTTTCAGCTTCTTTTCTAGCTGTAACCAAACGAAACTCGTATTCCAACGACTCTTGCTCTTGTTTTAGCTTACGCTCTATAGCTTCCTTTATGGTAACTGGCAAAGTGACATCCCTTACCAATATCTCATTGAGTTGAATGTACTGTCCGTCAACGATCTTTTTGGTTTCTTCATAGATCTCGGCCTGTATCGCATCTCGCTTACTGGAGTACAATTGCTCCGGGGTATACCGCCCCACAACGCTTCTTGCCGCCGATCGAATCGTAGGTAATAGTACCCGTTGAATGTATTCCGAGCCTTTTTCTTGGTGTAGCTTTCCCAAAAATTCCCGTTTTGGTTCAAACCATGCGGAGGCGTCCAGTTTTATTTCCAATCCGTTGGAAGATAGTACCTGCATTTTTTCAAAAACTTCCTGCTGTCTTACCTCATATATGAAAACTTTGTTCCAAGGTGCTACGATATGAAAGCCCTCGCCCAAGGGTGGTTCGTCGGTCACAACGCCTCCACCAAAAGTTTTGTATAATACACCGGACTCTCCCGAACCGATTGTCACTGCGGATTTTGCTATTACAATAACCAGTATAATAAATATGATTATTGCGGGTAAGGCCATTTTAGGTAATTTGTCCATAATCTTTTGTTTTGAATTAGTACTAAATTTTTCGTTTTTAAACGCAATCGATTCCTTAAACTCTTAATGCTTAGGTTATGGGGCGAACAGTTTTTTTATGTGTATCCCGCTCTATTTTTTGCATTACGCTTTGCCCTTTTTCCTTTAATTTTCCTATCCATACCATTTGTGAGTTTGCATTATCAAATATCGGTCTGAAAGAATTTCTTGACTTTTAATTATCTTGTGAACCAAATTGTTCTTTTCAAATATTATTGTACTTAATATCTATTTAGATAACTTTAGTCAAAGGTGCAAAAGAACCATAAAGAGTTTGGTACATAAATATTGATAAACATTACATAATTCACACGTTTCAAAACAGCCTTTAAGCACTAAGCCTTATATATGGATATATATTTAGTGATTGCATCAAATTTATATGAACTATTGATTGCGATTTTAAGGTCAAATAAAACGAACATGGCCGTTGCAAAACTCCAATAGATATCCATTTTTCGCGCTTATAAATGTGCGGAAATCAGTAAATTAAAGATAGGCGAAGAAGAAAGAAGTATACCGAAAAACTGTGTGCGGTTTTCTAGGACTATCCCATTTGTGGTCTCTTTCGATAGTTGTGTCGATATACCCTTTACAGAACCATAAGGTATGCTACTTCTCATTGGATTCAAGTAACCAATAAAATTCGCGACAAATGATATTAGCAATACAATCTTCAAAGATTTAAGCGTGTACCCATAATATTTTCGATTTTGGCACATAGACTACTTTTTGTCTCTTCATTAGCCGTAATTGTTCCCACTAGCAGGTTCCTGCCTAAAACATTCCACCAGCATTTTATACAGTTCCGGATGTTTCTTTTTTAGTAAATCGGGCCGTTCAAAAAAGTATTCGGAAGCCACGGCAAAAAACTCGGCTTCGTTGGTTCCGCCATACTTTCGGATATCGGAATGGTTATCGTTTA
This sequence comes from Flagellimonas baculiformis, assembly GCF_033441575.1. NCBI lineage: Bacteria > Pseudomonadati > Bacteroidota > Flavobacteriia > Flavobacteriales > Flavobacteriaceae > Flagellimonas > Flagellimonas baculiformis. Next base: position 242,372 of record NZ_JAUZVW010000005.1, on the reverse strand, counting down.
TGGCTTCCATTTCCTTGTGGATCAACTTTAGCCACGGGATTGTATATTGATGTTTCAATAACCGTTCTGGCACTCCATCGGTCACATCGTCTATTTTATCTATGAGGTGTACAAATTCGTGAATCCCGGTGTTGCTTTTATCAGTGGTATTGGCAAAGCCATGGTATAACGCTTTTTTTGATAGAATCATCTGTTTTTCGAACCTGCCGCTACCGACCAGTCCCCCAATATTTCGTAATTGTCCCTTACTATCGAATTCCAAATCTTCGTTGAAATAATCAGGATATAGAAGTATACCGCTCAAATTGGTATAGTGCCATTCCTCAAAACCAAAAACCGGAATCACGGCACTTGCGGCAATCAATATTTTGTCCAGTTCTTCTAATTCCAGTTGTACCCCATCAATATATACCTCGCTTAAGAACTGCATCATTCGTTGTTGAAAAACTGCCTGTTCACTTTTGGGAAGTTTCCGGTAAAAGAGTACATGATCCATCAGCAACGGATGCCAATGATTTGGGAAGGGCTTTACCTTTTTTTTTCCTATTCCGGAAAAATAATAAACGGCAAGCACAAGAAGTAGTCCAAAGATTATGGTGTAAATCATGATTGGCGGAGTAGTTTACAAAACAGCATTAATTTGAATTTACACTTTCCGCCTTAAATCCAATATTTTGGAGCGTAGTATTTACCTCCTCTTCGAATGCTCCATTGCTTTCCACTGTCAGGGTTTTATCGGGATTAGCGGTATCCACTTCCCAATTTTCAATCCCGTCTTGCTTGTTTATAAAAGGTGTTGCCTTAGATGCACATTCACCACAATTGATATTTGTTTTAAATTTTAAAGTTTTCATCGTGTTTGAACTTATTCTTATTAAAGTTTTACTCATTTTAGCCGTAAGCTGTTCTCTACAAACGATACACTACTGAATGCCATTGCTACTCTCGCAATCATCAGCTAAAAATCCATCAACAGGCTAAAACTCCTGCTAGTATAGGAATTACGATGATATTATATATGAATGCTCAAAACAGATTCTTACATATACCCATTTCGGTTTTTTTTGACAGTTTCAAAATGGATAAAGCAATAAACTTAATAGTAATTATAAAACTAAAAAATTATTTAGAATCTTTCTCAATAAGATTGCGCCAAACCAAAAATTATCCTACGTTTGCACTTTATTTTTATTCAATCTAAATAAGTATAATATGAAATGGTTTTTAACTGTATTTTCAATAATGCTCCTGACAGCGAATTTAGGATTATCACAGGAAAGCAATGATGGCAAAGATTCAACTGTCCTGAAAACGGAAATCCTAAACGAGGTCATAGTCAATGGAAGTGCAATTCTAGGGAGTAAATTTGAAGCCATGAACAGAACGGGTTCCGCAAATTATATATCGGCGAAAGAACTCCAAAAATTCAGTTATAACGATATTAACAGGATATTGAGAAACGTGCCCGGGGTCAATATCTACGAGGAGGACGGTTTTGGATTACGGCCCAATATCAGTTTGAGGGGTACTTCTCCAGAACGTAGTGCAAAAATCAATCTTATGGAAGATGGGGTGCTTATAGCCCCTGCCCCCTACAGTGCCCCTGCCGCATATTATTTTCCCACCATCGCAAGGATGCAGGCCGTGGAAGTATTGAAGGGAAGTAGTCAGGCCCAGTACGGGCCAAATACTACGGGTGGCGCCATCAACATGATCTCTACCCGGATACCGGACCGGTTTACGGGAAGAGCGACCTTATCGGCCGGTAACTTCAATTCAAAAAATACACAGATCGTAATAGGCGATAGTTTTAAGAACTTCGGATTCGTAAGCGAATACTATAACTACAATTCAGACGGTTTTAAAAATATTGACGGAGGGGGAAATACGGGTTTTGATAAATCGGACTATTTGGCAAAGTTTCGAATGAATACCGATGAAGGTGCCAAAGTCTATCAATCCCTTCTCTTTAAAATCCAATTTTCCGAAGAAAGGGCCAATGAAACCTATTTAGGGTTGACCGATGCCGATTTCAATGAAAACCCGTACCGCAGATACAGGGCATCCTCGGAAGATGTGATGGATGCGGAGCACCAACAATACCAATTAACACATTTTCTTAAACTTTCCCAGGCCCTGTCCATTACCACCACGGGATATGTGAACAAGTTTAAGCGCAACTGGTACAAATTGGACGATGTAAATCTTGGGGAGCGCGTTGGAATAAACAATGTGCTCACAGATCCGGAAACTTATGCCATGGAATACAATGCCCTGTTGGGAAACACGGATACCCCGGAAGATGTGTTCGGCATAAAAGCGAATAACAGGAGGTATACCTCCCAAGGAATACAGTCCATTGCCCGGTTGCGCTGGGGCGCTGACTGGTTACAAAGCCTGGAGCTGGGTATTCGCTACCATGAGGATGAGGAGGATAGGTTTCAATGGGTAGACAGGTATGGTTTTCAGAACAATGAACTAATACGTACAACGGTCGGCATCAAAGGGGCGGATGCAAACCGTATCGGCAACGCAAAGGCAATTGCTGCGCATACCTTGTACAAACTAAATTTGGGCAGGTTTACATTGACCCCGGGTATTCGGTACGAGAATATTACGTTGGGCAGGATAAATTACGGTACCAACGATGCAACGAGATCGGGTACGGACCTTTCCGAACGTGAGAACCAAGTGGATGTTTGGATTCCGGGAATTGGGGCAAATTATACCTTTACCGAAAATCTTTCCGTTTTTGGCGGGGTGCACAAAGGGTTTTCCCCTCCCGGCAATACCGAAGGCCAAGATGCGGAAAGCAGTATAAATTATGAATTGGGTACCCGTTTCAATTATCATGGAATTCAAGGCGAAGTGGTAGGCTACTATAACGACTATCAAAACTTGTTGGGGAGCGACCTTGCGGCTACAGGTGGTACGGGCAGCTTGGACCAATTCAACGCTGGCGAGGTAAGGGTCAGCGGTGTAGAAGTATCGTTGAACTATAACCTTTTGAATAACAGCTCGGAAAAGGTCCGCTTACCGTTAACGTTTAACTATACCCTGACCGATACCGAGTTTCTTAGTTCATTTGACAGTGCCAACGCTATATTCGGGGAAGTCTCGGTGGGTGATGAAATACCCTATATCGCCAAGAACCAGTTCAATTTGAACCTTGGCCTGGGGCATGAAAAATTTGCTGTCGACCTGGGCGCACGCTATATCGATGCATTCAGGACACAAGCAGGAACAGGGACCATTCCAGCAAATTTAAGGGTAGATTCCAATTTTGTCGTTGACATGTCGGGCCGCTATTTCTACAATAGTCATTTTACCTTTTCCGCCAATATCATTAACTTGTTCGACACCACCTATGCGGTTTCAAGGGTTCCTGCCGGACTACGGCCTGGGCATCCATTCGGGGTTAATTTTTCAATAACCTATGGCCTTTAAAAGGAATAATCATAATTTCTAGACCATGTCAATTGAAAACCGATGTAAGGACATTTGTCCTTTTTACCTCACATGGCCAAGAATTAAAAACAGCACTTTAATTTTTTCTTTTAATTTTTCCCTTAAAATTTTGAGGGCTTTGGTAAGATGTCCTTCGACCGTTTTGATGGAGATACCCAAATGTTCCGCAATCTCAGTATTGGTTAGACCTTCTTTCTTACTTAACTTAAATACTTGGTTGCACTTCTTGGGAAGCTGTTCGATCTCTTTTTCAACTAGTTCCACCTTATGTTTTAAGTCTTCTTGATATTCCCTTTCAATTACATGGTCCAAAGTTTCGGCATAGGTAGTCTCGAAAAAATAAGTTTCTTTCTTATACTTTTTTATATGGTCCAAAAAATTGTTTCGGACAGACTTGTAGAGCCATCCCTTTAAGATAGTTCCCTTTTTTATATTATCCCTTTTCTTCCATAGTTTGAAAAATGCTTCCTGCACCAAATCTTTTGCCAAAGCTTCGTTACGGCTTAAACTTTTTGCATACCAGTAGATTTCATTATAATAGGACTCAATGACTGTTTTGAAAGCCTTCCTATCCCCTTTTTGGATTGCTTCAACCTTAATTTTTTCATCCAAGTTATTTGAATTCATAGGCTATTTTAACAAAAAAAATCAATAATTATAGATTATTGACAATAAAAAGCAAGGGTATTGTATAGTTCAATCGTTTACATAATATGAATTGGGACTTTCCTAAAAATCATCGATGAAAAACAAGAAAATAGAAATTATCATACACAAATTTTTGGCCAATACGGCAACTTTGGATGAGATTGATATTTTGGCCAAATGGGTCGATAAAAATAAATCTAGCTTTCAGGAAGAAGTGGAACTCCATCATCTAATAACCGGGGCTGGAGAAGAAGAAAGTACGGAACACCTAAAGAAAAATCTGACATCGGCCTTCAATCAAGCTAGACTCGTCGCAGGCAAGGTCAAAAAAAGGAACTTACTACTCAGGTACGCCGCGATTTTTGTCGGCGTTCTTATGTTAGGTATTTATGCTTACGAGCAACGTAGTCCTGAAGTAATTCTTGAAAAAGAAGCCACGATTACTTTTGAAGATGGGTCTAAAAAGGAAACCTTAAATGACAAGGCAACCGGAATAGTGTCTACTACAAATGCCTATGTGGTAGAGCAAGAAGGCACTAAAATTACCTATAAAAAAGTAGCATCGAACCAAAAAAAGGTGAATCGGTTGGTGTTCAACACCTTGGATGTACCTTATGGGAAAAAGTTTCAGTTGGTACTATCCGATGGTACGGAAGTATACCTTAATTCGGGTTCCTCAATTACATACCCAGTGGTATTTTACGACGAAGGCCCAAGGAATGTTGTTCTTAGAGGGGAAGCTTACTTTACCGTTGCTTCAGATTCTTTAAGGCCATTTACGGTCAGCACACAGCTTCTTGATGCAAAGGTCCTAGGGACGGAATTTAATATTTCCAGTTACCGAGATGACGAACATATTCAAGTGGTACTTGTTGAAGGTAGTCTGTCAGTCGGTCGGAATAATTCTATTGGTTCGGGAGATGTAATCCTAAAACCGAATCAGCTGGCTTCCTATTCCTATTCCGATGATGAACTAGCCACTGCTAATATAGATGTCAGCAGTTACATTGCTTGGAAAAATGGCATATTGTTGTTCAAGAACGAAGACTTTTATCATATCGCAAAAAAACTTGAAAGGCACTATGATGTAAAAATCGAGATAAAGGATATGCAGGTAAGCAAAGAAAGTTATACAGGAAGGTTTAAAACGGAAACCATTGAGGAAATACTACAGGCTTTTCAACGGATTAAAAGTTTTGACTACAACATTGAAAACAATAACATTAAAATTAACCTTAAAAACTAAGCGTATGGAGTGAACCTTAAAAGAATCAGGGATTGCTGGAACAATCCCATGATTCCAAACGAATTTAAAAACTATTTGACCAATTTCTAAACTCTCTCAAAAGTATGAAAAACACACTATGTAAAAGGTATTTTACGATTAAAATAGACCTGAAAATGAAAATTACCATGTTGTTTCTTTTGGTTGCCTTTTTTCAACTTCAGGCAAATAACACGTATTCCCAGAAATCCAATATTTCTATGAACATGAAGGATGCTACGATAGCCTCCGTATTTGAAGAAATAGAGAAAACGACCGATTTCAACATTCTTTATAAGAATTCCACTTTAGACATCAATAAACGTATTTCCGTAAACGTCGACAAAGTCAAGATAGATGAACTGATGGGAATAGTTCTAAAGGAAACCAATGTTTCTTTTGAAATTAGAAGAAAACTTATCGTGTTGGTTGAAAACGGCAAAACGTTGAATTCCGGTACAAGTCCGGCCTCATCCAATCCTCCAAAGGTTCCGGATCAAACTATGACGGTAACTGGCACGGTAACCGATCAAGACAATATTCCCTTAGGTGGAGTGAGTATTGTCATCAAGGGCTCCACTAAGGGGGTTTCCACCAATTTTGATGGGGAATATGAAATAGAAGCTTCTGAGGGCGATATTCTTGTGTTCTCCTATATTGGCTTTTCCTCACGTGAAATCAGTGTAAAACAAGCAGACGTAATTAACGTTGCCATGATGCAAAGTTCAATGGATTTGAACGAAGTAATCGTTACCGCAACCGGTGCGCGCCGTAAGGTTGAGATGGGAAATTCCATTGCGAATCTCAACGTTGCCGATGACGTAAAGCAGCGGCCGATAAGCAATGTCTCGGACCTACTTCAGGGCCAGGCGACCGGCGTTCAGATTTCAAGTAGTGGAGGTTCTACAGGCATGGGCTCGCGCATTAGGATCAGGGGTTCGAACAGTGCATCCCTTTCCAACGAACCAGTAATTTATGTTGATGGTATTTTGATTAATAACGAGGCAAATTCAATCTCTTTTGAAACAGGTGGGCAATCCCCTTCCCGTTTAAATGATATCAACCCAGAGGATATTGAGTCTATCGAAATCATCAAGGGTCCTTCCGCGGCAACATTATACGGATCTATTGCGGCCAACGGTGTAATTCGTATTACCACTAAAAAAGGTAAACAAGGAGAACCAAGATGGTCTGCATTTTTCGAGAGCGGTTTGGTAGAAGATGTAACAACCTATCCCAAAAACTATCAGGCACTTGACGCAGCAGGCAATCCCGGTTTCAACTTTGAAGCGGCCGAAGGCACTTTTGTCCACAGTACGGTCAATTCTTTTCAGCCCTTGAACGACCCGCGTACCTCGCCTTTTAGAACCGGACAGTCTTATGGCGGTGGGTTGAGCGTATCGGGAGGTTCGGAAGTACTCACCTATTTCCTTTCGGGAAGTCTTACCGACGGTGAAGGCGTGTTGCCCGTCAATAACATAAAAAGAACGAATTTCCGGGGAAATTTCGGAGCCAAGATTACTGATGACCTTAAGGTAAATTTGACCACGGGCTACACCAACAGTAATCTGGAACTTCCCTTGAACGATAATTTTGCCCTCGCATTAATGAGTCAGGGCCTAAATGGTACATCGACCATAGATGTCAACAACGGTTGGGGTGAATTTACACCCGATGAACTGTTTACCATAGACACCCGGCAAATAATCAATCGTTTTACCAGTGGTCTTGAACTCATTTGGCAACCCTCTGAAAAATTGAACCTAAGAGCCTCCGGAGGCCTAGATTTTACATCCCGTTGGGACAGTCAGTTTTTCCCCACGGGTGAAGCCCCTGATTTTCTAAACTACGACGAAGGTGCCCGGTTCTCTAATAGGTTCAACGATTTTGTCTATACTTTGGATGCCGTAGGTTCTTACAAAACAGATCTTTGGGAGGGCATAAATTCCAGAACTTCCCTTGGATTCCAATATTTACAGAATCTTTCGCAAGGCACCTTCGCAACCGGTCTTCAGTTGGTTGCGGGTAGTAATTCTATTGCGGGGGCAGCAGTAACACAAAGTAACGAACAGACCATCGAGTCGCGTACCGTAGGGGTCTTTGTGGAGGAACAGATCGGTTTTAATGACAAATTGTTCGTGACAGGTGCCGTACGGGCCGATCGCGGGAGTTCTTTTGGTGCCTCGTTCAATTCGGTATTTTACCCCAAAGTGAGTGCTTCTTGGCTGATTTCGGAAGAAGAATTTTTCAATGATTCCGACAAATATGGCATAAGCTCGTTACGGCTTAGGGGAGCCTGGGGAGCCTCGGGGGTACAACCGGGCACCAATGATGCGCTGAGGTTTTTCAATCCCATAGCCGCTACACTGGACGGACAAAGTGTTACCGGGGTCACTATTGGCAGCGTTGGAAACTCCGACTTAACCCCAGAGCGGTCAACGGAAGTTGAGTTCGGCTTTGATGCGAAACTATTGTCCGAAAAAATTGGCTTTGAAATGACCTATTTTAATAAACGTACCGAAGATGCTCTTATATTTAGGCAATTGCCCTTATCGCTCGGCGTGGGCGAAGGGCGCTTTGAAAATTTGGGTTCCGTTAAAAACTCGGGTATTGAAATTGGATTGAATACAAGAATCATCGAAACCGATAAGTTTTTCTTTGGGGTAGATTTTGTGGGTTCGTTCATAGATAATGAATTGATAGAATTGGGTGAGGGCATACAACCGGTCATTTTTGGTCAACAACGTCACGTTGAAGGCTTTCCCCTTGGCGGTTACTGGGATGAAACCTATACTTTTAACGATGCCAATGGCGATGGTTTCATTGGGCAGGATGAGATACAAGTTGGGGAAGTAGGGTACTTAGGTACGCCGTTTGCCACTACCGATATTTCATTTACCCCAACACTTAGTTTTTTCGAAAATCAATTTGTGCTAAGAGGACTCCTAAACTACAGGGGTGGTCAAAAACTTTATAACAACACCGGTTCTTGGCGAAACGGGAATAGTAACAACCAAGAACTGAACGATCCCAATGCCTCGCTTGCCGATCAGGCAAGGGCCGTTGCATCAAAATTTTTGGGCACTAATGCTGGTTATATTGAAGATGCTTCGTTTTGGAGGCTACGTGAAATTTCGTTGACCTATAATGCGCCTGTCACCTTTTCGAGTCAATTTGGTTTTGATCGTATAAGCCTGACGCTTTCCGGGCAAAACTTGGGTGTATGGACCGACTACACGGGACTTGATCCGGAAATAAGTTCTGAGGGGCAAGCCAATTTTACTACTGAGGAATTTCTCAGTCAACCACCCGTGCGTTCTTGGAAAGCAAGGCTAAACCTATCTTTTTAATATAAAAAAATCTAAGAAAATGAGAACATTACTGAAAATAAAAAACAACTATTCCAGATTGATCTTTAATGTCGTTGTTTTGGTTGTACTTACATCGTTGAGTATTTCTTGCGATTCGGTGGTAGAAGTTACAGATCCTGATATTGTTACACCGGAATCACTTAATAGCGAAGCCGGTATACAAACCCTACGCGCGGGTTCTTTGGGAGATCTTGCCGTGGCCATGAGCGGTTCCGCAGCAGGCCATGGGGCTACCACGGGCCTAATCGTTATGAGCGGCCTTATGGCTGATGAGTATAGTTATTCTGGAACCTTCCCCACTAGACGTGAGGCTGATACCCGAAACCTTCAAGATATTAACGGTGACATAAATACAATTTATGGTAACCTGCACAGATCACGAACCGGGGCCGAAACTACTATAGACCTTCTTGCCAATTTCGGCGGAAATCCAGAAGTGGAAAGCGAGATGCAAAGTATCGTTGGGTATGCCTATGTCATGTTCGCAGAAACCTTTTGCGGTGGGGTTCCCTTTAGCAAGGCACCTGCCGACGGAGGTGAATTGATCTATGGCGAGCCTTTGACTACTGAGCAAATGTTTAATGCTGCGGTCGAATGGTTTGACCAAGCCATCACCAACGCCGGCAGCAACGATAAATTGGCCAACCTGGGGCGGTTAGGCAAGGCCCGCTCCCTTTTGGGCCTAGGACAAATTGATGCCGCGGCTGGCGAAGTATCTGCTGTTCCATCAGATTTTGTTTACAATATTGAACAATCAGACAACAGTCGTAGACAAGAGAACGGTATTTATATAATGACCACTGTTCGCCGTCAGTTTTCTATAGCAGATGGCAAAGGCGGCAATGGTCTAATGTACCGCTCCGCTATGGATCCCCGGACACCTTGGGACGGGGGCACGGAATTTGGACAAGATGATATTACCCTGTATTACAACCAACTCAAATTCAATTCCTCCAGTGTACCCGTGGCCTTGGCCTCAGGAATAGAAGCAAGGTTGATCGAAGCCGAGGCGGCCGCTAGTGCAGATGATGCCCAAACCGTCGAGAATATACATAATGAACTTAGGGCCGCAATGGGTCTATCAGAGTTAGACCTCTCAGGAATTAGTGGCGAAGACCTGTTGCTGGCCCATTTTTCAGAACGTGCCTTTTGGTTGTTCAGTACCGGTCATCGACTGGGAGACCTAAGAAGACTTGTGGATGTTTATGATATGATGCCCTCAAGTGTGTTTCCATGGGGGCCTTATTTCAAGGGAGGGGAATATAATCCCAATCTTAAATTTCTAGTCCCACAGTCAGAATCGAACAACCCCAATTATGTTGGCTGTTTGGATTGAACATATTTGAAAATGTCATACAAAAAAGAGAGGAGGCTTTTTAGGGCCTCTTTTCTTTTTAAGTTTGCTGAAGGCAAAGTTGTCAATTACATTTTTTATGAAAAACCTGTTAGCGATTCCAAAATTTGAACGTTCTGGAAGCTTCATTTTCTTATGTGCCTTGTTTTTGTTGTCCGGCACCGCTGGCCTTATATTCCAAGTGATTTGGATGTACCGGCTGGGACTTGTGTTCGGGAATGCGGCGTATGCAACGGCTGCAACATTATCCGCTTTTTTTCTCGGATTGGCCCTTGGGGGACGGTTTTTTGGCAAGGCTTCCGCCCGTTTTAAACGGCCACTTCGCTTATATGGCTTTATGGAGCTAGGTATTGCCGTAACGGCACTCTTGTTGATTCCTGGCCTCCATTTCTATGAAAAGTACTATTCTGATATCGTATCTTTTTTAGGGGTTTCAAGAAGCGTTCTCTTAGTCATCAAGTTTGTATTTGGTATTTCATTACTTTTTTTTCCTTCATTTTTAATGGGAGGCACCTTTCCCGTTTTGGCACAGTACATCGGGAAAAATCGAATTGACCTTTCAAGACGTGGAACGATTTTGTATGCCGTAAATACCTTAGGGGCCGCTCTAGGTGCTTTTGCTGCCGCGTTTTATTTGTTAGCTAGGTACGGGGTCAGTGCAACCTATGGCTTTGCCATGGCCCTGGCTCTTTCCGTAGGGGTTCTGGCGCTTGTTATCGACCGCTTTTATAAGACTCCCCACCCAGCTGCTCTTGAAGCCTTCGATTGGCCTGAAAAGCACGAAAAATCCACTTACGCTACATCCGAATTGGGTTATGGCCAATTCATCACGGTCGCCTTTTTTTCCGGGGCCTTGGCACTAGCGGCCGAAACCTTATGGACTAAAATGTTCGCCCAAGTTTTACAAAATTCGGTCTATTCGTTCGCTGCAATATTGGTAGTGTTCCTTTTATCCCTAGGGCTTGGCGGTATTTTATCCCATGTGCTGGTAAGGCTAAGGGCGCCGTCAACAAAACTTTTGATCTTATTGTTGGCCTCGGCCGCAATTTTGATAGGAATATCTCCAACGGTATTCAGTACTGTGACAAACGGACTTGAGTACCTTGCAGTGAACGCATCTTGGCTTACATATATATTGTCCGTCTTTAAACTAAGCCTAATAGTAATTATGCCTCCAACTATTATTTTAGGTGCCGTGTTTCCCTTTCTGTTGAAAGCGGCCCCTACAATCCAAATGCCATCTGGGATAATCGCGGGCAAATTAGTACTCTACAATTCGTTGGGCGGCTTTGTGGGACCGGTAGTGGCAGGTTTTGTTCTACTTGATTTGGTCGGCCTCTGGAATAGTATAAAAATCATTGCTGTTCTGTATGGCATCTTAGCTCTATTGATTGTTTTCCCAGCATCCGGAAAAAAGAAAATTATTCAACTTTTATTACCAGTTGCATTGATTTTCGGAATATTCGTGTTGAAAAACCCACCTCTTGTACAATTGAAAACAGGAGAAAAAGTACTGGATTATTGGCAATCAAGCGACGGTGTCGTCTCTATAATACAATTGGCGGGAAATTTAGAGATGCGATTGGATAATTTTTATGTGCTCGGGGATTCGAAATCGTTTTTGGTCGAGCAAATGCAGGCCCATGTTCCGCTTATGATACATCCAGCACCAAAAAATGTGGCGTTTTTGGGACTGGGGACCGGCATCACGGCAGGTGCGGCGTTTAACCATGATGTAGAAAATGTAGTAGCCGTTGAACTGGTGTCCAACGTGGTTATTGCGGCAAAACGTTATTTTTCACCTTGGACCAATGGACTTTTCAAAGATAAACGGGCGAATATAGTAGCTGACGATGCCAGAAACTTTCTTCTGGGCGCCAATAAGAAATTCGACGTTATTATCGGAGACCTTTTTACCCCGTGGCATGCGGGTACGGGAAGTCTTTACACCCTTGAGCATTTTGAACAAGTTAAAAAGCGATTATCGCCCGGTGGCATCTTTGCGCAATGGTTACCGCTATACCAGCTTACACCTGAGAACTTCAATACCATTGCCGCTACATTTGCAGCCGTTTATCCACAAGTGACACTCTGGCGGGCCGATTTTTCCACGGACCGGGCCAGTATCGTACTCGTTGGCCAGGAAGCAGGCTCACAGCTTAACGATAATACCTTACGCAAAAATATTGTCCATGTAGTGGGTAAGCAAATTGACCCGGAAAACAACCACATGGCCGGTCTTTTTTATCTAGGTAACTTGGAGGCCATTAGAAATCGGTTGTCGGGTGTTGAACTGAATACCGATGACAGAAGGTCTATTGAATTTAAGGCACCTATTCTATCGCAACAAGCCAATTCGGGCAGTGCAAGCTATATTACAGGCAAGGAGTTGGATGATTTGTTGACCTTATTAAATACTAATCTTCCTGCTGGGAAAGACCCCTATCTTTCCAACTTGGCAGAGGAAGAAATTCGATTTGTAAAAGTGGGGGCGCTTTACCATCGTTATTTGCGATATGTCAGTACCGGGGAAGAAGATAAGGCAAAAAAAATACGGGAACAGATACAGTTCTTGGCTCCGGACTTTTTACATACGGAGACCAAAGCTATTAATGAAAAAAATAAGGGAATACAAACAAACAAGAAATAAAATGAATTACCAAAAAACAACTGGACCGATCAAGGACTATATGAAACAAGTAAGCAACAAACCATTCTTTTTTTCGATTCCAATAATCATATCCATACTATCTTTTAGTCTTTCCTTTGCGCAACAAGATATCATCGATAAGGCCATAGCGGTTTCGGGAACCGAAAAATTGAAAAATGCAAAGGCTTCATTTGATTTTAGGGATTACCAGTATACATACAAAAGAAACCAAGGGCGATTTGAATACACAAGAATCGGCAAGAAAGGCGATGGCACGGAAATACGGGATGTCTATACCAATAAGGGGCTGGTCCGCTATGTGGCCGATACCTTGATAAGCCTTACCGAAAAAAGAGAGAAAGCCTATACCAATTCGGTAAATTCAGTGATGTACTTTGCATTTCTTCCATTATGGCTCAAAGACCCCGCGGTCATTGTAGAAGACCAAGGTAGAAACTTGATAAAAGGTAAGGAGTACTATAAAATCCGTATTACTTTTAAGCAAGAGGGCGGTGGCGATGATTTTGAGGATGTGTTCCTCTATTGGTTCGATGTCAAGGATTATAGTATGGACTACCTCGCCTATAAATACTTTACCGGCAAAGGGGGAATGCGGTTTCGGGAAGCTTACAACCAGCGCAACGTTAATGGGGTCGTAATACAGGATTACCGTAACCTACAACCTAAAATAAAAGACGGCATTGATTTTGATGAAATCGAGAAGGCTTTTGAAAATGACCAACTGGAAGAACTCTCACTCATTCAATTGAAAAATGTGAAAATCAAAACGATACCCAAACCTTAGCTCAGTCTAATTCATTCAAAGACCCGAAGTAGGTTTCCCGTAAGTTCAGTCTGGAATATTTTTAAAGGGTTGCTCGTAATACTGTTCAAGGGCTTTCCGGTTTGGTCAAAGCGTGCGCCATGGGTAGAACAATAGTAAATACCGCCGTCGTTCTCCACAAACCTAACTTCCTCGGTCTGTTGATGGCTGCATATCTGACTGGCCGCCACAAAATTACCTTCTAAATTTTTAACTACGACCACATAGTCCTTCAAAATATAATCGCCGTTGTTCTGTAAGCCATTACCCTCGTTGGAGCTAAGGTCTATCGTAAAATCGATTCCGGTAGGTATCGGTCTCATATCCTCTGGGGAAACGTCTCCGTTACCATCTTTGGAACAGCCTTGAACACACGGAAAAACAATGGCAAACGCGGCACCGGCACCCAAACTTCGTAAAAATTGTTTTCTTTCCATAACAAAGACTTTTTAAAAATAAACGTCTTTTGCTAAAAAATCGTATGCAAAGAACAAATATGTAGTCTTCAGCGCATATTATAGAAGATAGTAAAATCAATAATTTCTCTACAAGGGGGTCTAATTGAGTGTTTGAACGCATCCGATTTATACTGTCCTATACCCGCAAGCGTCAACAATTTTTTTTAGTACTATGCTGATTGTGTTTAGTAAAGAACAAGAATAGCTTTTATTCGAGTTGCTACATTCAACTTTTTTTACAAACATGACGATCGTCATGTTTGTGTTTGATCACTTACGTTACTTTTGAAAAATAATGTCATTTAAATTGAGTGTAACTATATAAAAATGAGATTATTATATATTTTTTAAATTGACAGGTAATTTTAAAACCCAAACGGTTTTTTGCTAATTTTAGAGTATGAAGCGCTTTTTACGTAAAATAGTATCCATCGGTTTGACGTTCGCAATACTTTTTGCGACCACATCCTTTAGCGCTGATATGCATTTCTGTTGTAACAAATTAGTGGATATTGCCGTATTTGGTAAGGCAAAATCTTGTGATGATAAAGTTCAAAAAAGCGAAAGTCCTTCCAAGGAGTGTTCTGTAGGAGCCGAGGATTGTTGCAGGAATGAAACATTTAGCAAGGCCGGTGATGACAACGTTAAAAAGGTTACCGCGGAATTCAGCATCGAAAACTATGTTTTCTTACATAGCTTTTTTTACACCTATATAAATCGATTTGAAGGGCTAGATAAAAACATCGTTCCCTTTGTAAATTATGATCCGCCATGGATAGAGAAGGACACTCTTGTGCTTCATGAAACTTTCCTTATTTGATTTTTTTTCAAACAGATTATTGATCCAATAATCTGTACTTCTTGTTGGCCGACATCGCGTTCTGCCCTCTAATGTCGTACCCTTTATTCCAACGACACTCGCTCCAATTGGTCAAAATACCAAATAATAATGAGTCCTTATGGACACAAGCAATTAGAACATTTAATAAACCCTAAAGTATGGATTCTCAGAGAGAATACTGGATCAAGAATATGGTCTGCAGTCGGTGCCTTAAGGTCATAAAGCAGGACCTTGAAGAAATCGGTGTAGAAGTGCTTTCCCTTGAACTGGGCAAACTATCAGTCCGTATCACTACTGAAATTGATAAAAAAATCGATTTGAAAATAGCGGAGGTGCTTCATTCCAACGGATTTGAAATCGCCAAGAACGAGGAGGAAATGATCGTTGAGAATATCAAGATCACCTTAATCGAACTTGTAACAGACCTTCCTTTACATATTAAGGAAAAGACTTCAGAACATTTGGCAGCGGAACTACATCGGGATTATAAGATGTTGAGCAAGGTTTTCTCCAAAAAAGAGAACGTCACGATTGAAAAGTACTTTATAAAACTGAAGGTCGAAAGGGTCAAAGAGCTCATACAGTTGCAACAGCATGCGTTCTCAGACATAGCCTATCTACTCGATTACAGTAGCGTGAACCATTTGTCCAGTCAGTTCAAGAACGTTACCGGAGTAAGCATGACGGATTATAAGAACAGCCAAATCTGGAAACGGAGCTTCCTTGACGAAATTATATAAGGAAGAACGAAAATTATGCAGACAAAGGCTTATGGTAACAGCTACTTTTATCAACGACACTAATTTAATATGAAAACAAAATGTTTATATACATCAAACATATGGTGAGTTTGCGCTGTAAGATGGTGGTAGAGCAAGAACTGCGAAAGCTGGGCCTGCGTTATGTCAACGTAGACCTTGGATCCATCGAAATCCTTGGGAATATCACTGATTTCCAAAGAGATCAGCTACGTAAAAACCTGAAGGCCTGCGGTCTGGAACTGCTTGAAGATAAGCGGAGGATCATGGTTGAAAAGATTAAGGCCTTAATTATTGAAATGGTCCATTATTCCGATGAATTGCCCAAGGTAAACAACTCGGATTACATCAGCGAAAAACTGGGTTATGACTATACCTATTTGGCAAATACATTTTCCGAAGTAAAGGGAATCACCATTCAGCAGTACATTATTTTAAACAAAATTGAGCGGGTCAAACAACTGTTGCTGTATGATGAATTGAATCTAACGGAAATATCCTATAAGCTGTCCTACAGTAGCGTCTCACATTTGTCGAACCAGTTTAAAAACGTTACGGGGTTCGCCCCATCTTATTATAAAAAACGGAAAAAGAAACGAATTAAATATCTAGAGAATTTGTAGTCCATGGTAAAAATTGTTCGAATAAAAGCCTTTTTGGTTCAAACCCTACCTCGCCGTCAGCTAGGTTTGAGGCTCTTTTTAGGCACGAACATTAATACAAAGAATGTGGGAAAAATATAACTCTTCCTCTTTCTTATGTAACACAATAATAGCAAAATTCCCTCAACTTTAAGTTTAGGGAATGGAAAAATAGAATTGACGAAAATAAGTAGCAATTAAAAATCAAATATGATGAGAACGATAACAATTATTTTATTGGCAATGGGCTTAATAAGTCTATCCAGTTGCGAACAGAAAACAGATCCTAATGCAATGCTTGAAAATTCACAAACGAGAACGGAACTCTTTGATGCAATTGCCAGTAATCACAGCTATATGACCCAATTCATGGACAATATGCAAACCAACGACCATGCCATGCAGATGATGCAGGGCAACCAAAAGATGATGGGCCATATGATGCAGGGTGGCGGAATGCAGATGATGATGAAAGACAGCATGATAATGAAAAACATGATGGGCGATCAACCTGTGATGCACGCAATGATGGACAGAATGATGAAAAGTCCGGAAACAATGAATTCAATGATGCAAATGATGCACGAAAACGGAATGATGAGTGAAGATTGTATGGAGTCGTGCAAAAAAATGATAGAAGAAAGTGAATTAGAAGCCAGGGAACAAGGCGAACTCGAATTGAGCAAAAGCCAAAGCCATGGCGATCATCATTAAAGAATATAACATTTAACACTAATAAATAGAAATCATGAAAGGACATTGGATATGGATGGTCATCGGTTGCGGTATTCCGTTACTGTTAATTTTTTTCGCCCCGGCACTGGGTATCACAGGCTACAATGGAATTTTTGCCTTTATCCTTCTAATGTTTGCAGTACATCTTTTAATACCGCACGGGGGTCATGGCAGGCATGGCGGGCATAAGAGCGGCAGTCAAGGCCACGCCGGCCATGGAGGTGCCGATCATGAACACCGTAAGGCAGAATCGATAGCAGGTACTGAAGAAGAAGAACACAAAGGGCATCGGCACCATTAGAAATAAATAGAAACAAATGAAACATAAATATCAAATAAACGGAATAAGCTGTGGCGGCTGTGTCACAAGGGTAAGAAAAACCTTGGAAGCGCACCCGGCCATAGAGAAGGCCGAAATCTTTTTAAGCCCGAAAGGAAAGACGATCATCAGCATGAACAAGAAGCTTACGGTCGAAGAACTGCAAGGGCAACTCAATAAACTTGACGGCTATACCATTACAGAGATCATTTAAAATAATACGAACCTTAAAATTTAGAACATGTTTTACAAAGATGGATTTTTTTGGGGCATGCACCTTATCTGGTGGGCCATTTGGATCGTGGCCTTAGGCTGGATATTTTTTGCACCTTCCAGTACAACTTACACAGAAACCATAGAAGACGATCCGGCCACAATGCTCAAAATCCGGTTTGCCAAGGGCGAGATTTCCAAGGAGGAATATGAGCGATCAAAGAAACTTTTAAAATAGGAAAGACAAACAACTATTAACCTTTAAACCTAAAACTATGCATTTTTTCGACGGACACTGGGGCGGTATGCACTTCGTATGGTGGATCATATGGTTCATTCTTTTAATATGGATATTCTTTGTGCCATACGACATCCCTTACCGAAAATCAAAGAAGGAAGACCCTCTCGCAATTCTCAAAAAAAGATTTGCCAATGGGGAAATTACAAAAGAGGAATTTGAGGAAACAAAAAGGATTCTAAAATCCAAATAGTGTCATTTCAGTTTTGACTTGACACTAGGAAGTAGCTACAATTAGTAACACTTAAAATGAATCAAAATGAAAACAAAAATCAAAAAAACAGTAGGAATTGTTTTGGCCGTTTTCACATTATCGGCCTGTGCACAAAAACAGGAAAGTGCTGTAAAGGATATGCTTAAGGACCCGTCACAACAAGAGGAGGTTTTGACCTTGATGGTCGAAGACCACGATCTGGGCAAAAAATACATTGCCAAGATGATGGATAACGACCATGCCATGGGAATGATGGTGGACGAACTCGTAAAAGAGGCGGCTAAGGATACCATACTTGCGAACAAATTGAGCGATATGATCACTAGATATCCTGACCTTATGCTACTGACCACCCACCATTTTATGCCGGTCATTGCCAATGACAGCCTTTTGAGCGACACCTTTTGTGACCACACTTTGGAGCATGAGGAATTGGAAAAAGCTATGCACAATAAAATGGAATACAAAAAGAGCCTTGAGCGCAACCATTGACCCCGACTTTGGTTTTAACGCAAAGTATTGCATTTAAAAATGAACAGCAACTAAAAACATTAAAACAAGAATCATGAATCGTATCAATGTAAAAAAATTCGGTTTTGCCATGGGGCTGACCGCTGCAATCCTCTACGCTGGCTGCATGATCGTTTTGGCCACAGCAGGACAAGAAGGAAGCATAACCTTTTTCAACAGCCTGTTGCACGGCTTGGACACCACCAGTATAATACGGGTAGACGTGCCAATTTGGGAGGCACTTATTGGCATTGTCCAGACCTTTATCATTGCCTGGCTCACGGGTGCCCTGATCGCCGCTTTTTATAATGCACAACTTAAAGCCAAATAAAACCTTAAAATTATTAAAGACTCTAAAATTATGGACAGAAGAAATTTTTTGGCAACGGGTGCCGTATCTACGGCGGGCATGCTGTTTTTTCCCGGCAATCTCTTGGCCGAAAGTGCCAAGGAGGCCAACAAACAACGCTTAACACAACCCCTACCCTTTAAAAAAAATGGCGAATGGAAAGAATTTGAACTTTACATCGATATCAAGGTACACGAACCCGCCCCGGGGTTTCAATACCACACCTTGGCCTTTAACGATATGATTCCCGGCCCTGAGATACGGGTCGACTATGGCGATAAAGTACGGGTGAAATTCAAAAACAAAACCGGCATCAACCACACCATACACTGGCACGGTATCTATGTGCCCTGGCGTATGGACGGAGTCCCCTACGTGAGCCAGCTGCCGGTAATGCCGGAGAACGAATTTATTTACGAATTTGAGGCAAAACCCGTGGGCACCCATTTTTACCACTGCCATTGGGGCACGGTCATGCACATGCAGGCTGGGATGTTCGGGAGCATAATCGTAGAGGATCCAGACGATCCTATTAAAAAACAGTTTCCGTACGAACGGGAATATACCTTGGTATATGGTGCGCACGACGTCAACTACATCCGCAATGAGATGAACCGGATGCTGGACCGTATGAAGGAACGTAACTATCTTATGAAGGAAGGCCGCTTCGATCCGGAGCGCTGGGCCGTGTTCAATAACCACGACCAGTTTGCCGAATCCATCAAGAACGGATGGGAGCCGCCCTATGCATTGAGCCGCAGGGCCCCGGCAAGCCTGCCACAGGCAGACTGGTTCACCGTAAACGGCAAGTCGTATCCCGAGACCCCGTACCTTTTTATAAAATCGGGCGAAAAGATACGGGTACGCCTTATCAATGCTGGTGCAGAGATACATAACCTTCACCTGCACGGGCATGACTTCTGGATGGTGGCCGATGACGGAATTCCTTTATCTCATCCTTGGAAACGAAACACAGTGCCGTTGACGCCCGGCAAAACTTTCGATATCATTATTGAGGGGGACAATAGGGGTATCTGGACCTTTCATGACCACGATACGCGAAAAGTGACCAATAATGGCTTATACCCTGGAGGAAATTTGTTGGCATTGGTATACGAAGACTTACCCGAAGATGAACTCATCATTACCAAACACAGTGGCAACACCATGTTCAACAAGGGCATGGGAATGGAAGGAATGGATATGGATATGGGCAAACCAATGAATATGGACAAGATGCTGTTCGGGGACGATAAGCTTCCCAAGATCGCCCTGGACGAATAATTATTAATAAACCAAAAAAATCATCATGAATAAAATATATGTAATCCTATTTTTTGCACTTTTCGCATTGCCGGGTTTTGCACAATTACCGGGATCGGAGCAATTGAACAGGGAAGATATGCTGCCCGAAATAGAACTGGGCATCAAGACCGTTTCTACGGGCAATTTTTACAGCAATCAGGGCAATGCCTCACTGGCCATACCCGTACTCAACGAAGGCGACCAGGTCCTTTCCGATTTTTCGGATTCCTATTTCCTCATTGGCGCCCGCCAAAAACTGTACAAAGGTTGGCGGGGCCAAATGGTATTGGGCTTCTCTTTCCCAGACGCCAATAGCGGCCTGGGGCAGGTTTTTTACAACCAGGTGATGGCACTTGTGGAAAACAAGAACAACATCATAAGGATCGGGCGTACCACCTCACAGACCATTTTGGGCGAGTTCAATACCATACGCGATGACGATGCGCTGCAATATACCTATGTGCTCAACCCCTTCTCCAACGGCCTCAATACCGAGGACAACCAATATGCGAACGTACTGGAATACACCCGCATCTTTGGGCAGCGCCTCTATGTAACCCTGCACGCCGAAAATTATCAGGATTTTGAGGAACCCAACGATTATTCCATCAATGGCCTTGGGGGCAGCATTATATATCGCCAACCGGAAAGCCAGTTGTGGAACCGCAAAATCTTAAGGGAAATAGGCTTTAGCTGGAACAACTTTTTATTGGACAGATCCGATTTGGCGCCCAATGCGGACAGCAACGAAACCTTGACCAGTTTTATAGGGAACGCCACCTTCAGTATATTGCCCGATCCCGTACATTTCGTCGATTTCAAGGTACAGGGCATCTACAACGACGGGCTCTCAACTATTGAAAACATCACAGATTATACCAGTTACACGCGCTCCCGCAGTACGGCGGCCTTTGGGATGCTCCGCTACCTGAACCGCAAGCTGGAACGGCCCAATTTCCAGATAGCCGCCGGGTTCGGGTACAAGGATTTTTCCAATACAGATGGCAACACCAACCAATATATGGCCATCGGCAATTTCCTGTACCGTGTGGGAAATAATTTCGACCTTATATTCCAGTACCGCTACAACAAGAACAATGGTGCGCTACAGCCCTTGCTGGGCGAGAGCCAGCACCGGGTGCAGATAGGCCTGGCCTATACCTTCAACAAATTGTTCAACAGCCAGTTCGATGGCAGGAATTCGTTGCTGAACCTGGAACACGGTTATATAAAATAGTTTAAGGAAAACGACCAATGAAAGTTAAAAGGACTACATCAAAAATAGGGACCATATTCATTCATGCACTCGTGGGAACAGGTATTTTCTATTTCCTTGTCCATCCTTTTACCATGGTGCTCTATTGGTTTGAATTTAGCAATACGACCATTTCATTTTCATTATTTCGAGAAGTGTTGCAAGAACGCTTTTTGGAATCATTTACCTTAGATATGCGGGGTATGGGTGGATTACTAGCTTTATTAGGGGTACTCCTGGGAACAATTTCGGGTTTGTTTTGGATAAGCCTTAAAAAGAAAAATGAACTTATTGGTACACAACAGCGCCTTCTGCAACAGGATATTGCAGCCCTTATAAATGCCGGCGAGAATGAACGGGTAGAATTTAAGTCATCCATCCGCTATGATTATTTTAGGAAAACCACCAACCGCGAACTGGAACTGGCCATTGCCAAGACCATTGTAGGTTTTATGAATGCAGAAGGGGGCAAATTAATTATTGGTGTTGATGACGATGGAAGCGTTTTGGGCCTGGAAAAAGATTTTAAGACACTCAAGCATAAAAACAGGGATGGCTACCAGCGGGAGGTATACCGGATTATATCCACCCAGCTGGGGCACGAAGCCTGTTTCAGCAATCATATTTCCTTTTATGTCGTCAATGAAAAGGAAATATGTGTCATAGACATTGAACCATCCAAAGACCCTGTTTACGTTAACGATGGTGCGGACACGACCTTTTACGTGCGCACCGGTAATGCTACATATCCCTTGACCGTAAAAGAAACCGTGGATTATTTAAAAACCCAAAAAACGTAAAAATTATGCAATACGTTTGGTTTATATGGTCGCTTATCCTCCTTGCCCTTTGGGGCCTGGTTTACCTCCTGAAAAAGGATTCTAGGAAGGAAATGCTCAAAATGAGTTGGATAACGATGCCCTTCGGGCTTACAGAACCTTTGTTCGTTCCTGAATATTGGCATCCGCCGTCCCTTTTTGATTTGGCGATAAAGACAGGCTTCGATATTGAAAGTCTCATCTTTTCATTCGCTATTGGGGGTATTGGTACGGTATTGTATAATCTTATTTTTAAACGTGGCTACGTTGAATTCCCGCACACCGAAAGAAGTCATAGAAGACACTCCCTGCATGTATATATTCTCTTTGTTCCAGTTTTGGTTTTCGGGGCCTTGAGTCTTTTTACCGAATTGAACCATATTTATTGTGGGATTCTAGCCATGTTCATGGGCGGTTTGGCAACGCTGTATTGCAGGCCAGATTTAATAGAAAAGATTTGGATCGGAGGTCTATTGTTCACGGTGCTCTACTTTATTTATTTCGGTAGCATCCTTCCGTTCTATCCCGATTATGTGGAACTCTACTGGAATCTGGAGAACCTGACCCATATATTGGTTATTGGTATCCCCGTTGAGGAACTGTTGTTCGCTTTCACTTTCGGAATGTACTGGTCGGGGCTATACGAGCATTTGTATTGGAAAAAATTGATGAAAC
Organism: Flagellimonas baculiformis; assembly: GCF_033441575.1. NCBI lineage: Bacteria > Pseudomonadati > Bacteroidota > Flavobacteriia > Flavobacteriales > Flavobacteriaceae > Flagellimonas > Flagellimonas baculiformis. The sequence goes on along the minus strand of NZ_JAUZVW010000005.1, from coordinate 219,405 downwards.
CCTTGGTCGTAAGTTGATTTGGCAATATGGGAATTAAGCATAATTAATCATGAACAAATAAATTTAAAAAGATGAAAATAGTATTAGCAATAGATGGTTCTGACTTTAGTAAAGTCGCCATAGATGAACTTGCAGCGCTGCCGTTGCCTGCGGGTACCGAAGTATGTATTTTGAATGTGTTCGAAAATCCCATGTTGGCCGCTCCTGGTGCCCTTCCATTGGGCGGCACACTTGGCAATTATTATGAAGAAACGGTATCCAATGCGAAAAAATCAGCAGAAGATCTTGTTAATGAAGCTTCAAAATCATTAAGTGACAATAATAGCGCATTGTCTATAACAACAGCGGTGGTCAATGGCCTTCCCAAAAGTGCAATTTTGGAAAAGGCGGAAGCCTTTGATGCCGATTTAATCGTAGTCGGGTCGCAGGGTCATGGTGCATTTTCCAGATTTCTGCTTGGCTCGGTTTCCCAGTCCTTGGCAACGCATGCCGACTGTTCCGTCATGATAGTACGGAAACGCGACTCGAAAGAGAAAAATAATCAGTAAAAAGTTAATGAGCAATAACCAAATGTTAGACCGTATCAACAACAATACATGTAAAGTGACGGAAGCTATCTGCTTGCCAAATTCTAGGTTGCCACGGGTAGTTATAGTTGGAGGGGGCTTTGCGGGTCTAGCATTGGTGGAAGGGCTGAAAAACAAAGATATTCAGGTTGTACTGATAGACCGCAACAACTTTCATCAATTCCAACCCTTATTTTATCAGGTAGCCACTAGCGGCCTCGAACCCGATAGTATTGTGTTCCCTTTTAGAAAACAAATTAAGGGGTATAAGAATGTAAGCTTCAGGCTGGCCGAGGTAAAGGAAATTCAAGCCTCTACCAATACTGTCATAACGGACAAAGGAAAACTTACCTACGATTATCTGGTCTTGGCTACGGGAACAAAGACCAACTTCTTCGGTATGGAAGAAGTGGAAATAAATAGTTTGGGCATGAAGGATATCCGGGATTCCCTGAACATCCGCCACATGATGTTGCAAAACTTGGAGCAGGCCGCGATTACATGCGATGATGAGGAACGCGATGCCCTTACCAATTTTGTGATTGTGGGCGGTGGCCCTGCAGGGGTAGAAATGGCAGGTGCCTTGGCGGAGTTTTGTAAATACATTCTACCAAAGGATTATCCAGAGTACCCTTCTTCCATAATGAACATTTATTTGGTGGAAGCTATGGACGAAGTGCTCTCGGCCATGTCCGACAAAGCTTCTTCAAAAACCCTGACCTATTTGGAAAATCTAAACGTGAAAGTATTGCTGAAAGAGTCCGTTAGCAATTATGATGGTAGGATCGTACAAACCAAAAGTGGGAAGACGATTTTGGCCAAGAACTTAATTTGGACGGCAGGTGTAAAAGGGGACTTCCCAAAGGGTATCGATGAGAGGCATGTAGTGAAGGGAAATCGCTTAAAAACCGATGCTTATTTGAAAGTAGACGGTCAAGAAAACATTTATGCCATCGGGGATATTGCCGCCCTGATTTCCGAAGAGACCCCAAAAGGCCACCCACAGGTAGCACAGGCGGCCATCCAACAGGGAAAATACCTTGCCTGCACATTGATGGGGATCATCAATGATAAACCAATAGGGTTATTTAGCTATAAGGACAAGGGTTCTTTGGCTACCGTTGGTAAGCGCAAGGCTGTTGCAGATCTAGGTAAACTAAAGTTTGCCGGCTATTTTGCCTGGTTGCTGTGGTCGGTCGTACACCTGTTATCCATTAGTGGGTTTCGAAACAAGTTATTGGTCGGCTTCAATTGGGCCGTAAGCTATTTTTCCTATGAAAAGAGCAATAGGGTAATTATTAGGAATTTCAAACTTAATACTACTGCGAAAACTCAAACAAAGGATAATTCCGAAAATCATTTGGAAAAGGATGTAAACACAAAAAAATCCAGTATTGATGTCTAAACACCTTACAAATAACGGCATTATTAAATTCTTCGGCAGCACGGCCAAAGAACTCAATAACAGTGGTGTTGTTCTCTTTATCACGGTCGTCGTCGCAATGGTCTGGGCCAATTCGCCGTGGAAGGAATATTATATCGACTTAATGCAAACTGATATTGCCTTTACCGTTGGCAGTCTTCAGCTATCGGAGCCACTGCTGTTATGGATCAACGATGGTTTGATGGCCCTCTTCTTTCTACAAGTAGGTCTGGAGCTGAAACGTGAAATAATCGGTGGTAAACTTTCATCCCCAAAGAATGCGGTGCTACCTATTGGTGCAGCTATAGGTGGCATGGTACTTCCTGCCCTTGTTTATTTTATGTTCAATAGCTCGGGCGAAGCTTCTAATGGTTGGGGCATTCCCATGGCCACGGATATTGCCTTTTCTCTAGGGGTCCTGGCCCTTGTCGGCAAAAGACTGCCAGCCTCTTTAAGGGTTTTTCTTATTACGTTGGCGATAGTGGATGATTTGGGAGGCGTCTTGGTCATTGCCCTATTTTATACTTCCGGTATATCCGAGATGGATTTACTGCATGGGCTATTGTTCTTCGGAGCTTTGATTATAGGCAATTATGCTGGAGTGAGAAGCACTTGGTTCTATGCCATCATTGGTATCGGTGGTGTTTGGCTGGCCTTCTTTTTTTCAGGGGTACATCCAACCATTGCCGGGATTCTGACGGCATTTGCTATTCCTGGTAGGGTAAAAATTAAGGAGAATACCTTTTTAGAGCGTTTAGACCGTTTGCATAAGAGATTTCAAGAAACCAAGTCGATAAAGGGCACGCTTATCTCAAAAACGCAATTGGAGATATTGGAGGATATAAAGACTGCAAGTTCCGAGGCTGAAACTCCACTTCAAAAATTGGAAAGGACTTTAAACCCAATAGTGGGCTTTGTAATTCTTCCCTTGTTCGCTTTGGCAAATGCTGGAATACATCTTCATGGAGATTTGTTGAAAGTACTATCCAGTCCCGTTAGTTTGGGGATTGGTCTAGGTCTGATTTTTGGAAAATTTATCGGTATTACCGCTTTTTCACGACTGCTGGTCGCATTTAAACTGGCCAAACTACCGGAAAACGTGAATTGGAACATGATTTATGGTGTGGCCTTTCTTGGAGGAATAGGCTTTACAATGTCATTGTTTATAAATGAATTGGCTTTCACGGACGAGTCCCTAATATTTACGGCCAAGGTAAGCATCCTATTCGCTTCTATGATAGCGGGGGTAATGGGTACTCTATTATTACACAGAAGCGGTAAAAAGTTACTAAAAGTAAACAACCTCGGGGCAAGCCCACGAGGCATTCGTAAGGAAACGACTTAACATATCGAGGCAAGCCTCGGAGCATTTAAATCTCGATTATCGAGTAAATAGGCAAAAAATATGACGACACTGACAAAAACAATAGACAAGGTACTTATAAAAACCTTTTTGAAAAACATAAGCGACCAAACATTCACGCTTGTGTTCTGGGATGGGGAAACCCATGAGATCGGGGAAGGGGAATTCAAATTCAAAATCATCATCCATAACTTTCCCGGCAAGAAAGAATTGTTTGCCGACCCCAGCACCGCCTTGGGCGAAGCCTATATGACCGGTGATATCGAGCTGGTAGGCAATCTACAGGAAATCGTGGAAAGCATCATGCGCCGTAATAAGAGCTTCTTGAACGAAAGCAAATTGTTGGGTATGTTGGGGAAATGCAGCCCTGTTGGAAAAAGGACATCGGAACGCGACATTGCCCATCATTATGATATAGGCAACGATTTTTATGCACTATGGCTGGACCCGACCATGAGCTATTCCTGTGCCTATTTTAAAACGGGATCGGACAGCCTCTACGATGCGCAAATGAACAAGATACACCATATACTGAAAAAGCTCAACCTTAGGGAAGGGCAAACCTTATTGGACATTGGCTGTGGTTGGGGATTCCTGGCCATCGAAGCTGCAAAGAAATACAGAGTAAGGGTGCTGGGCATTACGCTAAGCAAAGAGCAGCTAAAAAAAGCCCAAGAACGGATCAAGGACGAAGGCCTGCAGGTCCTGGTGGCCGTAAAATTAATGGACTATAGGGGCCTAGAAAAAATCGGCCTCAAGTTCGACCATGTGGTCAGTGTGGGTATGGCCGAACATGTAGGGAAGGCCAATCTGCCCCTCTATTTTAAAAACGTGAACGCCGTATTGAAAGAAACCGGCCTGTTTTTACTGCACAATATTACCAATGTGTTGGAAACGGAAGTTAATGCGTTTATTGCAAAGTACATCTTTCCGGGCGGGTACATACCGTCGTTGAGGGAAGAACTGTACCTAGCCGCAGATCTGGGGTTCCATACCATTGATATAGAAAGTTTAAGGCTACACTATATGAAAACGCTGATGCATTGGGCAGAACGCTTTGAGGGCAACATGGATAAAATCGAGACCATGTTCGACACCAAGTTTATACGAATGTGGCGCCTTTACCTAAACGCCTGTGCCGCGGCATTCCATTATGCCAAGATAGATCTCCATCAAATACTATTATCAAAAGGGGCCAATAACCAATTGCCCTTAACACGGCAGTATATATATGATATGCCCGGTAACAAATTTGGAAATCGATAGTGGATGTTATTTGGGCTTTACATCCAAATACATAAAGAACACCAAAATGAAAACAAGAAAATGAATTATTAATATTTAAAAAGTCAAGATTATGCAACAACAAGTAGCAATTAAAGGAATGACTTGCGGAGGGTGCACCCAAACCGTTGAAAAAGCCCTGAAGCAGGTAGCAGGTGTAAAAACGGCAACGGTAAGTCTGGTCCCGCCACAGGCGGTTATACAAACGGACCATGAAATAAGCAATGCACAATTGCAGTCCGCTTTGGCAAAAGTGGGAAACTATAGGGTTGCCGGGAACGTCACGGATAACGAACCAAAAAAATCTGGCGGTTCCTGATGTGGCTGATCAAAATCCAATATGAAATTCAGATAAGTGAATAAAGTGGATATGGATATGGAAAAATATGATGTGATCATCGTTGGGGCGGGGCCCGCAGGCCTGAATTGTGCCAAACAGCTCGGCGGTACCCCATTGAGGGTATTGGTCGCCGAAAGAAACGACGTGGTCGGTCCCAAAGTCTGTGCGGGCGGTTTAACGGGCAAAAGCATAGAAAGTTTAAACCTTCCCGACGAATTGATAGAATATAATTTCAACAAAATCCACCTGAACCACAAAAACAAACTGTTCTATCTGAAAGATGACGAGGACTTTACCTATACCATAGACCGCAAGGAACTGGGGCAATGGCAATTGAAACAACTGGGGAAATTTGACAATATCGAGGTAAGGACAGCCTGTGCCGTCTCAAGGATCACAAAGGAATATGTGGTCCTGAACGGCCGGAAAATAGGCTATGCCCATTTGGTCGGGGCAGATGGGGCCAGTTCGTTGGTACGAAGGTACCTAAAATTGCCTTCAGGGAAGGCGGAAATCGCCATGCAGTATATTATTAACGAAACCAAATATCAGGATCTGGAAGTTTATTTTGATTCCCAATCGTTTTCGGCCTGGTACGCCTGGATTTTTCCGCACAACAATTCTGTATCGGTCGGTTGTATGGGCAACCCAAAAGTAATTTCATCCAAACGGTTGACAAAAAATTTTTCCGCTTGGCTCAAAACACACCATATCGACGTAAGCGACGGAAAATATGAGGCATTCCCAATAAACGGGGATTTTAAAGGGTATCGGTTTGAAGGGAATATATATCTGGCAGGTGATGCCGGCGGGTTTGCTTCAAGGTTGACGGGCGAAGGCATTTACCAGGCCCTTGTTAGCGGTGGGGAAATAGGGAAAATGATCCTGGACAATAGGTATCACAGTAAAGAAATCGATGAATTGATCAAGTTGCAAAATAGGCACAACAAAATCTTGTACACCTTGATCGGTGCCGGAAAATTCAGGCCTTTATTGGTAGAGGCGGGCAAATATTTTTTAAGGTCCAGATCCATTAGCAAAAAAGTGATAAGAACAATAGCATAAAGTATAACAGGCCCTTATGCCAAAATTAAGCGATAAAGGCGATTCTTTGGGATAATGGCTTTAAATAGGCGTAAAACAAAAAAGTGTAATTATTAATTAAAATGAAAAAAATGAAAAATGTAGCATTAGTAGGATACGGCGTCATCGGAAAAAGAGTGGCCGATGCTATCAACGTACAAGATGATATGGACCTTATCGGGGTTTGCGATGTCATCAACGATTGGCGCATACAGAACGCCGTGCGAAAGGAATATGATATCTATGCGGCCACCACCGATGCCGAAAAACAAATGAAGGCTTCCGGCATTTCGGTAAAGGGCAGCTTGCAGGACCTTTTGGACAAAGTGGACCTCGTGGTCGATTGCACTCCAAAGAACATAGCTGCAAAAAACGTAGAGGTCTATAAAAAACAGGGTATTAAGTTCATTGTTCAAGGTGGCGAAAAACACGAGACAACAGGGCATTCCTTTAGTGCGGAAAACAATTACAAATCCGCTGTAAATCTTGATGCTACAAGGGTGGTTTCCTGTAATACCACATCAATCTTGAGAACATTGACCGCTTTAAAAAGGGCAGATTTATTGGATTATGCACGGGGAACATTATTAAGAAGGGCGACCGACCCATGGGAAAGCCATTTAGGAGGTATAATGAACACCATGGTGCCCGAAAAAGACATCCCAAGTCATCAAGGGCCCGATGCGCAAAGCGTAGATCCTGATCTGGATGTGATCACCTCGGCGGTAAAGGTGCCCGAAACCCTGAGCCATATGCATTATTGGAACGTGAAGCTAAAGAAAGAAGCATCTAAAGAAGAAGTGCTCAACGCCTTTAAAACCTCTACACGCATTAAGCTAATCCATTATGATCAAGGATTGGTTTCCAACAATACAATCAAGGAAATGTTTATGGATATGGGAAGATCTTGGGGCGATATGTATGAGGTAGCCCTTTGGGAAGATATGCTAAAGGTTGTGGGCGATGAACTCTTCTATGCCTATGTAGTAGACAATCAAGCGATTGTAATTCCTGAGACCATTGACGCCATTCGGGCCCTTACTGGTATTGAGACCGATGCGCACAAATCCATCGAAAAGACCAATGAAAGTTTAGGAATCGGATAAAAAAGGACAATGAAACATCTATGACCAAAAATTTTGTCACACAACGAAATGATTATATGGATGTTACATATGGCCGTTGAAAAACAAAAAAATAAACACATGAAAACATACGAAAATATAGTGGAACAATTAGGGGACAAAGCGTCCTTCTATTTGGACCACGTAAGCGAAAAAATTACCAAGGATGAACTACAACTGCCCGATGCTGATTTTGTCTCTAAAGTTTTTGCCAATAGTAATCGAAATCCACAAACGCTTCGGAGTCTTGCCCAATTGTACGGGCATGGCAATCTGAAGGATACGGGGTATTTAAGCATACTTCCCGTAGATCAAGGGGTCGAGCATAGTGCGGCTTTTTCCTTCTACAAGAATCCCGATTATTTTGATCCGGAAAACATTATAAAACTGGCCATCGGTGCGGGTTGTAACGGGGTGGCATCGACCTTCGGTGCGCTGGGTCTCTATGCCCGTAAATATGCCCATAAAATCCCCTTTATTGTGAAGATCAACCACAATGAGTTATTGTCCTATCCCAATGCCTATGACCAAAACCTTTTTGGGAAAGTCAAGGACGCTTGGGATATGGGCGCGGTTGCTATTGGGGCGACCATCTATTTTGGATCTAAGGAAAGTAATCGACAGTTGAAAGAGATTGCGGAAGCCTTTGCCGAGGCCCATAGCCTCGGTATGGCCACGATCTTGTGGTGCTACACCCGTAACGACGCTTTTAAAACGGATAAACAGGACTATCACACCGCCGCGGATCTAACAGGGCAGGCGAACCACCTTGGAGTAACAATACAGGCGGACATCATCAAACAAAAGTTACCCACCACAAATTTTGGCTTTAAAGACCTTCAATTTGGGAAGTATGACGATGCCATGTACAAAACCCTGACAACGGAACACCCCATCGATTTGTGCCGTTTACAGGTCGCCAATTGCTTTATGGGCAAAATTGGATTGATCAATTCTGGCGGGGGTTCCAAAGGGGCGTCCGATATGACCGAGGCCATTACGACTGCTATCGTAAACAAACGGGCCGGAGGCTCCGGTCTTATTTTGGGAAGAAAGGCTTTTCAAAGACCTTTAAAGGACGGGGTGGAATTGATACATGCGGTCCAGGGCGTTTACCTCGAGAAAAGAATCACAATAGCTTAATACGGATATAAGCATGCTCGATACGGAAATAAAATCATTAAAATCCCTAAACCACTACCTGCGTAAATTGGTAGAAAATAGGCTTTGGCTCAAGGTTATCATTGCCTTGTTCCTCGGTGTCGGGGTCGGCCTGTTGTTAAGCCCCCAAAACGGTTGGATCACCAAAGGCACTGCCGATGTTCTAGGGAATTGGCTGGCCCTGCCGGGTATGCTCTTCCTGAAACTGGTGCAGATGATCATGATTCCCCTGATCGTAGCTTCTATCATTACCGGAATAGCCAGTAACGACAAGGAAAATCTGAAAAAGTTAGGCGGCGGCGTGCTTCTATATTTCATATCAACAACAATTATATCGGTAACGATAGGCACCGTACTTGCACTGATCTTTTCCCCTGGAAAATATCTGCACCAACAGGCGGAGGTCGATCATACAAATGCATTGGCCGACGCTGCTAAAAGTTCGGAACTATCCTTTGGAATAAACGATATTCCGAATGCCATAACCAATTTACTGCCCGAAAACCCATTGGCCTCCATGGTAAGTGGCGAAATGTTGAGCATCGTCATTTTTACCATTATCATAGGGGTCGCCGTATTGTCGCTGACCGACGACCTGCTCAAACCTGTAAAATTGCTCTTAGGGGCCATACAGGAAATCTGTATGACGGTGGTCAAATGGGCCATGTTATTGGTTCCGGTCGCCGTATTCGGTCTAATGGCACAGCTTACGTCGAGCGTTGGCCTGAACTCCTTAACGGGTCTGGGATTTTATGTGCTCGTGGTACTGATGGGATTGCTCATATTGCTCGGCATTTACATCATGCTGGTCAGCATACTTGGCCAGAGCAACCCTTTTAAATTTTTGCGAAAGATCACGGATGTACAGCTTTTGGCGTTCTCAACAACAAGCTCTGCCGCGGTAATGCCCTTATCGCTGAAAACAGCGGAGGAAGAACTTAAGGTGGATGGGGCCATCAGTAATTTCATAATCCCCATCGGGACTACCGTGAATATGGACGGGACGGCCCTCTATCAGACCATAACGACCTTGTTCATAGCACAGGCCTATGGCCTTGAAATGGGCCTTCTCAATGTCATCGTTGTCGTAGTTACCATAGTCGCCGCTTCCATCGGCACCCCGGCCATCCCGGGTGGTGGCGTGGTGATTTTGGCCTCTGTACTATCCAGTGCAGGAATTCCCGCCGAAGGAATCATCATCATCATCGGGGTCGAGCGCTTGCTCGGGATGTTCCGCTCTGCGATCAACGTTACCGGGGACCTAACGGCCTGCATGGTATTCGATAGGTTTTATGGAAATAAGCCAGGGGGAACCAAAGTGAGCGATGTAAAAAGGACTACCGAATATTCAACTGTTTAATTATTAAAAGAAACGGATAATGATAAAATCAATTAGCAAAATAGATCTTTCCCCGAAACCGGGCAAGGCGTACTGGGTAAACTGTCACAGGGAATGGCGGGAGGAGATCATTTATTTTATGATGGTCGACCGGTTTCATGATAGCAATAAACGGCATTCGATGAATTTCGATATCCGGCATGCCGGTTTCGGGAACGAAGACCAGCTGCAAAAGCCTTTTGGGGGCACCATCAAAGGCATCACAGACAATATCGATTACATCAAAAATTTGGGCTGTACGGCTATCTGGTTAAGTCCCGTGTTTGAAAATAACCCAGGATCCTACCATGGCTATGCCATCCAGAACTATATGGACGTGGACAAACGCTGGGGCACCAAGGAAGAACTGGAACAATTGGTGGACAAGGCACACGGGCTTGATATAAGGGTCTTTTTGGATATCGTTCTGCACCATTCAGGCGATAATTGGTCCTATCCTTTTGATTATGATTATTTCTATGCTGGTGGCCAACGGTTTCCACTAGGAGGTTGGCGCCAGAAGGACAGGCCGCTTCCAGTCGAACTGGCAGACCCCGAAATGTATAACCGAAAAGGGCAGATCAGGAATTTCGATGCGTATCCCGAGACCCAGGAAGGCGACTTCTTTACCTTAAAAACATTTAGGAACGATGGTTCTCCCGCCAGCGAAAGTTTACTGGATATATTGGTCAAGATACACTGTTATTGGATACGCGAGACGGATGTGGACGGTTTTCGTTTGGATGCCGTCAAACACATGAAAGGAAACGACATTAGCCGTTTTTGTTCCAACATAAGGGAATATGCCTACACCTTGGGCAAGAGAAACTTTTTCCTGTTTGGCGAAATTATCGGTAATGATGAGATGGGCAATCCCTATATAGGCCCCAAAATGCTGCCGAAGGACCGGAATGTATATTACGGGCTAGATTCCATTTTAGATCATCCGTTACACAGTGTTCTGGCAGAGGTCATAAAGGGGAATTCATCCCCGAACCGATTGATACAACGGTATTCGGATTTGCAAAAGAATGCCTTAAGCCGGGGTGAGTATGGGGAATTCTTGGTAACCTATATCGATGACCACGACCAGGTGGGGATGGACTTTAAGCACCGCTTTGGCCATAATGCCACCCCTGAACAAATTGTTGCAGGAATGGGCTTTCTCATTTGCGCCCTTGGCGCCCCATGTATTTATTATGGTACCGAACAAGGTTTTGAGGGCAACGGTATGGATGACCGGTATATCAGGGAAGGAATGTTCGATCCCGATGATAAGGAGACCAACGTATTGAACCAAGGTTCATGGATATACAAGCGAATTTCGGTCTTGGCACATTTAAGGCAGAAAGAGTCCATTCTAAAGTTCGGTCGAATGTATTTCAGGGAAATTTCAAAAAACGGGGTTGATTTTCATTTTCCCGATGGCAAGGAATGCCTATTGGCATTTTCAAGGATCCTGCATCAGGGCGAAATCCTTGTCGTCTATAATTCTTCCCCAAAGGATACCAAAGAAGAATATATAGCGGTCGATACCACTATCAATAAAGAGGGTAGTCTTATGGACTGCATCTATGGTAACAAGAAAAAAATCAGAATAGAAAAGAATACAGATCAAGAAGCTGGCCGCCTTTTCATCAAGGTAAAGCTAAAACCCATGGAGTTTTTGATGTTCAAGAACAAGTAGCGGAAACAGAACCTCGTTAAGAATTTGGATAGGATAATGAAATACATAAAGATAAAAAAAATGGTTTTTTTGGCAGTATTGGTGATTCTGGTATTGTTCATCTCGGTAGCGGGGTACCAATACCTAACCGTCGCTTTAGCACCTGAATATGATCCCGATACCATGCCCTTGAACTATGAAATAGTGGGCAAGGGCGAAAGGAACATCATCCTAATCCATGGCATGGCAGGTACTAAAGATTATTGGAAAAAGGATTTGGAACAAGTTACCGGAACGTACAGGCTTCTTTTGGTCGACTTGTTGGGTTTCGGCGATTCGCCAAAACCCCAAAGTGAATATACCCTCGAAATTCAGCTTGCGGCACTTGAGAACATCATCACGAACGAGGGCTTTAATAATGGCAACACCCTTATCTTGGGCCACTCCATGGGCGCGGTAATTTCCTTGGCCCTCTTTGCGGAACGCCCCGACTGGTTTAGAGGGGCTACGGTCATAGGCCTCCCCGTTTTCGAAGGCAAAGACCAATTTTTGGAACAGATGTCCAGTAATTCCTTTTTAGACAAGCTTGCCGTAAGCTCCTATGGGAAAGTGTTCTGTATGCTCCACCCCTTATACATTGTTAAATGGTTCAAGCCTAAAAATCTGACCGATGATGTTTTTAGGGACTCGAAAAAGCATACCTGGCAGAGCTACTACAATTCGTTGAACGAGGTCATTCTAAAAACGGATCTCTACGCCCTTACGAAGAACATAATCAATCGAAAGATCCTCTTTATCCAAGGCACCGATGATAAAGTGGCACCCTTTGTCAACGTGGAAAAGTTTGCAAAGTCCTTTCCCCGTGCAAAATTAATGGAAATACGGGATGGTGACCACCAGCTCTTTCTGAAGGTACCACTTGAGGTTTGGAAAGCGATAGATAATTATTTTGACGGAAAATCACAATGAACAGGAATGAATACTAATCTGAAAATGAAATGGAAAGATGAAAAAACAAAAATACAGTACAGATCAATTCTACGGATTGATGCACACGGACGTCGAGGGAATCGATGCCCTTATTGAACTGGCCCTGAACATCCGGTGGTCATGGAACCATGCCTCGGATGAATTATGGCAGCAACTAGATCCGGAACTCTGGGAATTCACACGAAACCCATGGGTCATTCTACAAACGGTTTCACGAGATCGACTGGAGGAGCGTTTGACGGACCCGGCTTTTCGAGAAAAACTCAAAGGCCTATTAAAGGCAAACGAACAAGCGAATTCCGCTCCTTCATGGTTTCAGGAAAAACATCCGAAGGCAGCACTTACGACCATTGCCTATTTCAGTATGGAATATATGCTCAACGAGGCCCTGCCTATTTATGCCGGTGGCCTGGGCAATGTAGCGGGAGACCAACTAAAAGCGGCCAGTGATCTGGGCGTGCCCGTTGTTGCCGTTGGGCTACTTTATGCTAAAGGCTATTTCCGTCAGGAAATCGATAAATACGGCACGCAAAATGCCCTGTTCCCCTATAACGACCCAGGGCAATTGCCCGTTACACCCTTACGCTTACCGAACGGGGAATGGCTTCGTATAAAGGTATCGTTGCCCGGTCATCCGATATGGCTCCGGGCCTGGCAGGTACAGGTAGGTAGGTCCAAGCTTTATCTGTTGGACAGCAACGACGCCGCCAACCTGCCCATCCATCGGGGAATAACCGATGAGCTGTATGGTGGAGGGCCCGAACTGCGCATAAAACAGGAAATCATATTGGGCGTGGGTGGCTACAGACTATTAAAAGCCCTGGATATAAAACCTGAAGTATGCCATATGAACGAGGGGCATGCGGCCTTTTTGGTCCTGGAACGTGCCAACGATTTTATGAAGGCGAACGGCACTTCTTTCGAAGAGGCGCTTGCCGTAACCCGGGCGGGCAACCTATTTACTACACATACGGCAGTCGCGGCCGGTTTTGATCATTTCAGCCCCTCGTCCATGGAATACCATTTGGGCACTTATGCCAAAGAAGAATTGGGCCTTGATTTTAATGATCTGATGGCCTTGGGGCGTGCGGACGCCAATAACCGATCGGAAAGTTTTAACATGGCCTATCTGGCCATTCGTGGTAGCGGGGCTGTAAATGGCGTTAGCCGTTTGCACGGAGAGGTAAGCAGAAATCTTTTCAACAATCTTTTCCCGCGTTGGCCGGAAGCTGAAGTTCCGGTAGGCCATGTGACCAATGGGGTGCACATGCCATGCTGGGATTCCAAATATGCAGATGAAATCTGGACGGAATCCTGCGGAAAGGATCGCTGGAGGGGCGAACTCGATGACCATTCAGCGCATATTTCGAAACTATCCGACGAAAAACTCTGGGAATTTAGGAACCGATCGAGAAATCGCCTTGTCGATTTTATAAGGGAAAGGTTTGAGAGACAGGCAATAGTCTCGGGCCTACCGTCGGAAGTGGTAACGACCGCAGAACAGGTTTTTGACCCCAATACCTTGACCTTGGGCTTCGCCCGCCGGTTTGTGCCTTACAAAAGACCGGATCTCTTGTTACACGATCCCGAACGGTTTGTCCGAATCCTTACCAACCCGGAACATCCGGTACAATTGGTCCTGGCCGGTAAAGCGCCGCCATTTGATGAAGCGGGAAAAGGATTGATACGAAAATGGGTGCAGTTTATCCAACAGCATAATCTGCACAGGCATGTCCTCTTTCTAAGTGATTATGACATGATGTTGGCGGAAAATTTGGTCCAAGGTGTCGATGTATGGCTAAATACCCCGAGACGGCCCTGGGAGGCCAGTGGTACCAGTGGTATGAAAGTACTTGTGAACGGTGGCCTCAATTTATCGGTACTGGACGGTTGGTGGGCCGAGGCCTATACTCCCGAAGTGGGCTGGGCCTTGGGCGATGGCCAAGAACATGGCGACGATCCCGCGTGGGACGCGCACGAGGCAGCAGCACTATATGAAATACTGGAGCAGCAGGTCGTCCCCGAATTCTACGCACGTAACAAAAAAGGAGTATCGGAAATTTGGGTAGAGCGCATGCGAAAAAGTATGGCGACCCTAACGCCCCGTTTTTCGGCCAACCGAACGGTTCGCGAATATACGGAGGACTATTATCTGCCAGCGGCGATCAACTATAAAAAGTGCGCAGCGAGAAAAGGGGCTAAAGGGAAAAGAATCGTTGGCGCAGGCCATGAGCTCAAAGCTAAATGGGATGCCGTAAAATTCGGACAAGTTCAAATCGAAAGCGAACGCCAAAAACATCACTTTAAGGCACCTATCTGGTTAAATGGAATAAACCCAAAACATGTTCAGGTAGAACTGTTCGCGGAAGGTATCAACGGTGGAGCGCCCGAAAAAATCAAGATGAAATTTGATTGGATGGGGGAAAATGGGGCACATAACTTTTATGCACAGGTAATCACAGACAGGCCTACCGATCACTTTACCGTTCGTATTGTACCCAGTTACGAAGGAGTTTCCGTACCGTTGGAGGATAACTTGATACTATGGCAGCACTAAATCAAATTTCAAATAATCGGACAGATGAAAACACTGGAATATCACGAAACCATATTGAAAAAAGTCAGCTTCGACAAGAGGTTGTTAAAGATGGAACTGAAAAAGGCGGTTCGCAATACCACTTGTTCCGAACAGCCAGTGCTTCTTGAATGGTGCGGAGAGCACCTTGGCGAGGAATACAAAAAGATGGCCGCCGGTTTTATGGAAAACAAAAGTTGTGCTTTCGAAGACGGGGGCAATAAATAAAATACCAAGTGAAAATATATCCGCAAAATTCAAATCTTTTAACGATCAGTGCCGGTCCATCGAGTATTAGGTTCGCTATGTATGAAATGGCCGAAAATCCCGTGAAGGAACTTTTTGGCGATATCCGTCACATCGGTTCCGGTAACGAGGTTTTCAGGGTAACCCACGTTAAAGGCAATGAAAGGGAAAACTCACGGATATACGCTCCTGGCTTTTACCAAGCTACTGTTTTTTTAATAAGCTGGCTCAAAAACCAGCCAGGCTCTGATCGTATTGGGCACATAGGGCACAAGATAACATATGGATTGAACCATCAAGGACCGAAAGTAATCGATACCGCCCTGTTGGCCGAGCTGAAACAGATCGCGGACTACATTCCCGACCGTCTTCCCGCAGAGATTGAGATTGTTGAAACGTTCACAATGCGATATCCGACCTTACGGCAGGTGGCCTGTTTCGATACCAGCTTTCATGCAGACTTGCCTCGGGTTGCCAAGATACTCCCTATTCCAAGGCGTTTTGAACGGACCGGAATCCATAGGTATGGCTTTCACGGCCTGTCCTTTTCCCATCTCATGATTGAACTCAAAAAAAGGATCGGTATTCAAAAAGCCAATGGAAGGGTCATTCTTGTACATCTTTGTGAAGAAGCGAGTCTGACCGCTGTCAAAGAGGGCAAGAGCATAGATACCAGTATGGGGTTTACACCTTCGGGTGGATTGGTCATGGGCACTCGAAGCGGAGATTTAGACCCCGGTGTTGTAGGGTATTTACTGAAAAAAGAACGGTTGGGGGCAAAACAGTTCAACCGTTTGATCAATCATGAGGGTGGTTTGCTCGGAATCTCCGAAACAAGTGCCAATATACATGATTTATTACTGAAAGAAGATGCTGATCCAAGGGCGGCGGAAGCGGTGGCCCTATTCTGTTATCAGATAAGAAAATATATCGGAGCGTTTACCACCGTCTTGGGCGGACTGGATGTACTGGTTTTCTCTGGCGGCATAGGCGAAAACGCCCCTATCATACGGTCAAGGATTTGTCAGGGACTTGACTTTTTAGGTATTGGACTCGATGAAGAACAAAACAGGAAAAATTCATATAAAATTTCGGACGTGGACGGTAAGGTACTAGTTAAAGTAATTCATTCTGACGAGGAGACCATCATTGCAAAAAATGTGGCCCAAGAGTATTTTAAAGATGGCAATGATGATAAAACAATACCATACGGACTTAGCGAAAGGCAAAAAAGTCCGAGGGCTTCCCTCCGAAGAAATTTTGGGAAATCCAACGTATGGGATGGGTAAATGGAATATTGTGATTTCTTCGTTCGGATTGGCGTACGAAATATCCGCTAGTTGAAACGACGTATTGTAAACCGGGCTGGTTAATCTTCTCGGGAGGTACTCAATAAAAAAATTATAAAGAACCAAGTGTATGAAGACTATTGAACACATAGCAATTTTTACGTCGGGGGGCGATTCCCCGGGGATGAATGCCGCCTTATACGGAATTGTGAAAAAAGCAGAACAAAGTGGTATCAGGTTAAGTGGTATCCGAAAAGGATATGAGGGCCTAATAGATGGCGATTTGGTTCCCTTGGACGCCCACAAATTACAAAAGATGGTACATCGGGGAGGAACACTGTTAAAAACAGCTCGAAGCAAACGTTTTTTAACGCTAGAAGGAAGACAGCGGGCATTGGAAAATCTTCAAAAAAATGAAGTCGATGCTCTGATCGCCATAGGTGGCGATGGAACATTTAAAGGTCTGTTGGCATTTTCAGAAATCTGTGACCTCCCGTTTTTGGGCATTCCCGGCACCATAGACAACGATCTGGCCGGTACCGATTTTACGCTCGGTTTCGATTCTGCCGTAAATACCGCAATTGAAAACATCGATAAGATCAGGGATACCGCAGAAGCTCATAACAGAATATTTCTGATCGAGGTGATGGGTAGGGACTGTGGTTATATCGCCATCCACTCTGGATTGGGTACCGGCGCGGATGCCATTTTGATCCCTGAAAGCGCACATGACTTTATCCAATTGTTGGAAAAGGCGGGAAGTTACGATCGTGAAGAGGCCTTTATCGTAATCGTTTCAGAAGGAGATGAACTCGGGGCCGAGGTGGCAGCCAAAAAGATAAAGGAAATAAACCCTGACGTGGACCTGCGCATTACGAAACTGGGGCATGTGCAACGCGGGGGCAACGCATCCGCTTTTGATAGAATGTTGGGCATACGGCTTGGTGCAGCTGCTGTAGAGGCACTTTTGCGCGGAAGGAAGAATGTCATGGCGGGAATCTTGAACAACGAACTGAGCCTGACCCCATTTGACCGAGTGGTAAAAGAGCATCAAGTGAACGATGAATTGCAGGGCCTATTAAAAATTTTCGGGAACTAAAAATAGAATGAAACGATCGACAACCAACATAGCGATTATTTTCTTGCTGACTGCAGCGACTATTATCTTTGAGATAAGTCTTTCACGCCTGTTCTCATACCTTCTTAGTTTTCATTTCGTGCTCATTATCATTGCTTTTTCCATACTCGGTCTTGGCATTGGCCAGATAACGTATGCCAAGTATTCCGAGAAGATAGATCATTCATTGCTTTGGTGGATGGCACTACCGTCAATCTCAATGTTTTTAAGCTTTACCCTTTTGCTTGTCCTTTCACAAATAGGCGTTTCGTCATCCACGGATTTTGGCCTGCCCATTTTTATACTCTTGTCAACCGTTCCGTTCATAGCCATCGGAATAGTCTATGCCCATATTTTTGAAATGGATAAACGGCATGTGTCAACCTTATACGCCTTAGATCTCATAGGGGCGGCCACAGGCGCACTCGCCTCCATTTTTTTGCTTAATGCATTTGGCTTGGTAGAGGTAGTGGCGATAGCCATAGGCTTACTGTTGCTGGCCCTGATAATAGCGTTGATAACAGTCAAGAACCGTTATTCAAAAATACTGGTCCCCTTAGTGCTGGTCGTTATTTTTTTAATGGGATTTGCAAAGGATGCCCTGAACTTCGATATACCCGTTGCAAAAGACCCGTCCAAGGATTTGTACCGGTTGATGGCCAACCCTGCTTTGAAAAGCGAAAAACTGGAAAGCCGTTGGAGCGCATTTGGCAAGACCGATCTGGTCAAGTTCACGTATCCTGATGGTACGGTGTCCAAATCAATGTTTATCGATGGTGCGGCAGGAACCGATGTAATCTCCATTGACGAGCTTGCCAAGGATACCGTAGAAATGAAAAGGGTGCTGTATGGGTTTCCGGGGATTTTTGCCATGAATTTTTTAAGCGAAAAGGAAAAGGATTCCGTGCTGATAATTGGTCCCGGTGGTGGAATTGATATTGCCGCAACATACTTCATGGGCTTTAAATATATTGAAGCGGCAGAGGTCAACCCCTCCTTTGTGGCACTGATGAAAAAGTACAACCCTTCAACCTTTAATGACAAGGAGAACATAAAGGTACATGTGAACGAGGGAAGAAATTTTGTGGTCGAAAACAAGGGAAAATACGATGCCGTTATGTTGACCATTCCGGTGACCAAAAGTTCAAGGGGCACAGATTTTTACGGACTTACCGAGAACTATCTGTTTACCATGGAGGCACTTGCGGATTATCTGGATGGTTTAACGGAAGACGGTGCCATCTATTTTACGATGCACGGAAGGCAGGAGGTATATAAAATGTTGGCGAACTTTTTGGAGCTACAGGAGCGGATGGGGGTAGGTCAATTAGAGGCGTTAAAAAAGGTTTATATCTATTCCAACGAAATGAACCCTGTATTGGTCATTAAAAAGAACCCTTTTGAACAAAAAACAATAGAGGAGGCACATAAAACCGCACACTATTATGGATTGGACAAGGAGCCGTTTTATTTTCCATATATCGAACAAGAAGGTTTGGACACCATCGTACAGAACGTAAATTATAAGTGGTATATGTTCGACGATCTGTTGTATGATATCTCCAAAGGCTCCTATGCGTATGATGAACTTTGGAAAACCGCATCCATAAACTTGAGTCCGGTTTCCGATGATTCCCCCTATTTTTTTAATTACAACAATGGCATACCCGATGCCATGACCACCCCCTTATGGCTTGGTCTGTTCATCGTCGGGTGGTTCATAGTCAACCATGTGAACGGATGGAGATCGGTTTCTTTTTCAGAAAACACCTCTATATACATGCAAAGAAAATTTAGAGCCTGGGCACTTATATCCTTTTTGTTGGGATTCTCATATATACTCATACAAGGGTATCTTTTTCAAATACTCAACTTAAAGCTCTCCAACCCTTCCCAGTCCTTTTCATTATTGCTTTTTACGTTTTTACTGGGCAATGGGGTGGGCAGCCTTTTGACGGGAACTTTCAAAAAAAATCTTTCCCGTAAGCTCATCGTATACTCGGCCTTGATCGTTTTGGTTTCCTTATTGACCGTATATGTACTGCTCCCTATATGGTATAAACAACTATCAGAATTCTGGATAGCCTTATTTTTACTGCTTCCGTCTTTCTTTATAGGGATCCCTTTTCCAGTATTGCTAAAAACGGCCTCCTCGCTGAAAGAGAAGAAAAGCATTCCCTATTTATTAGGTATATCAAGCGTGGCGGGTGTTGCTGCCTCGATCTTTGCCATTGTCATTTCCATCCTGTATGGTTACAGGTTTGTATTCCTGCTCGGCTTGTTCGGATACGGTGTAGTGATAATGCTGGCGTACAGATTAAAAACCCTTAAAATCGTACACACATGAAAAAATGGTCCTTATATATAGGAAGCTACTCAGGAATCAAGGTATTTATCCATTGGACCTTCTGGATCATTATTGGATGGATATTCATGATGCATTTTGAAATGGGACATGGATGGGCCGAAGGCCTGGCAGGCGCCCTCTTTATCCTAACTTTGTTTGCCTGTGTGGTACTGCATGAATTTGGCCATGCGTTAACGGCCAAAAAATATGGTATCCCAACACGTGATATTACGCTCTATCCCATTGGTGGGGTAGCGAGTCTCGATAGAATGCCCGAAAAACCCGCCCAAGAGTTGGCCGTGGCCGTGGCCGGCCCCGCGGTAAATGTCATAATTGCCGGGATTCTCTATATTTTTCTGTTTTCGACCGATCAATTGTTGCCCATCTCGGAAATAGACCATATGAGCGGTGACAATTTTTGGTTCAACATCATGGCCGCCAATGTGATCCTAGCTGTTTTTAATTTGATACCGGCTTTTCCAATGGACGGCGGAAGAGTGTTGAGGGCAGTTTTGGCGTTCAATATGGACAAGCTCAAGGCAACGACCATCGCTGCACGGGTAGGACAATTGCTGGCCATCGTATTTGTATTCCTAGGGTTCTTTTCCAATTTTTGGCTGGTGTTCATCGGCCTGTTCATTTTTTTGGGGGCCGGGGCCGAAGCGGTACAGGAAAGCACGAAATCTGCACTCATCGGATATACCGCAAGTGACGTTTTGATTCAAAAATATACCCGACTATCGCCCATGGAAACCTTGGAAAAAGCAGTACAGTTGTTGCAGAATACCCAGGAACAGGGCTTTGTGGTCGTAGAGAACGATCAGGCAATAGGTGTCCTGACACGAAAGGAACTGATCAAGGGGTTGACCGCATATGGAAATAATTCCCGCGTGTCCGATATAATGCGAAACGACTTCGCAATAGTTGCGCCAAATACGCCCCTACAACAGGTGTATGAAAAGCTCGTGTCCAATAACTCTCAACTTGCCGCGGTCTTGGATAATGGGCAGTTGACAGGTATTGTGACCGTAAAGGGAATTAATGAAATGATAATGGTTACAAAGGGAAGAAAAAAATAATGCAAACACATCAAAACATAAGTGAGCTATTAAGCCCCTACATTCTGGGGGTACTCCTGAGCACGGGTATAGGCCTTATCCTTGGACTGGAAAGGGAATATGACAAGATAAAGGATGAGCAGGGGTTTGCCGGTATTCGAACATTTCCGATTGTTGCCATAATAGGCTTTATGGTGGGCAGTTTGAACGAGACGTATACTCCTTGGCTGGTCATTGTTAGTTTGGCGACCATTATTTTGTTTTTTGCCATCAGCCATTTGTCCATTGTGCAGAAACATTCCATGACCGGTAATACCACAAATCTCGCTTTGATTGCCACATTTGTTCTTGGTGTTATGGTTTCGGGCCATTTGTACAAAGAGTCCATTGCCACTGCTGTAATTGTGGTTACGTTGTTATCGCTCAAGACCACCTTCCGCTCGTTCATTAAGAATATAACGCCCGAAGAACTTTTTGCCTTTATCAAATTTTCAATCATTGCCCTGTTGATATTACCATTTCTGCCCGACAAGGATTATGGGCCTGAAGGCCTACTGAACCCTTTTGAGATCGGGGCAATTATTGTCATTGTCTCCTTTCTGAACTTCATCGGATATTTTTTGGTCAAATACGTTGGGTCAAAAAAAGGAATCTTGTTGACCGCTATTCTGGGTGGTTTGATATCGAGTACGGCAGTTGCTTGGATCTATGCCTCCAGAAGCAAGAAGTCTCCCGAGCTTTCAAAAAAATACGCAGCAGGTATCATCATAGCATCGGCAATCATGTTCCCTAGACTTTCGGTTCTCGCCTATATTTTTAATAGTGCCATCCTAGGCTATTTGGCAATCCCCTTTGCCCTGCTTACGGTGGTCTGTCTGGTAGCTTCCCTGCTTTTGATACGTAAGGATACCGATCAGCCGAACACGGACATTAATTTGGGGAATCCGCTCAATATTTGGAATGCGATCGGTTTTGGCGGCATCTATGTGGCCATCCTGTTTGCGGTTTTCTATGGAAATAAATTTTTTGGAGAAAGTGGTCTGTACTATTCGGCATTGATTGCGGGTCTGGCAGATACCGATGCGATAACCATCAGCATGGCTAAATTTGCCTTATTGGATGAAAAATTGATTTTGGCATCCAATGTCATCATTGCAGCGACCCTGAGCAATATGACCGTGAAATTGGGAATTGCCTTTTTTAAGGGCTCTAAAAAAACAGGGCGACTCGTGGGCTATGCCTTTGGGGCGGTCGTCCTTCTTGGCATCCTTTATATCCTGCTTAATTCTTGGATAAATTGAAATTTTAAAACTAGAAACGAAAATGAAAACAACCGTATTCAGCACCCATAAATTTGAAGATCCCCATTTGCTATCTGCAAATAAAGGCAAACACGAGCTTAACCTACTTGAAGTACGGTTGACCGAAAGCACGGCTTCCTTGGCCCGTGGCACCGAGGCCATTAGTTTGTTTACGAGCGATGATGCCTCGGCGGTAGTACTTGAAAAACTTAAGGACATAGGAATCAAATATATCGCCCTGCGTACCGCTGGATATAACAACGTAGCTGTCGAAAAGGCTGCTGAACTTGGCATAAAAGTAGCCCGTGTCCCAGCCTATTCCCCATATGCCATCGCAGAACACACCATGGCGCTGATACTTGCATTGAACAGAAAACTGATCAGGGCCCACAATAGGGTCAGGGATATGAATTTCTCGCTGAACGGGCTCACCGGGTTCGACCTGAACGGAAAAACTGTCGGGGTAATGGGCACTGGAAAAATTGGGGCTATCCTTGTTAAAATACTTCACGGTTTTGGTTGTAATATTTTGGCCTATGACAACTCTGAAGATGGAGAACTCATCGAAAAGTACGGGATCCGCTATACCGACTGCTCAACAATCTGCCGCCAAGCTGATATTATAAGCCTGCATGTGCCTTTAGTGCCTTCCACCAAACATTTGATCGATGCCAAGCGTATTTCATTGATGAAACCAGGGGTAATGCTTATCAATACCAGCAGGGGTGGCTTGGTGGATACCAAAGCGGTCATTGAAGGTTTAAAAACAGGAAAAGTCGGATACTTTGGGATGGATGTTTATGAAGAAGAGGAAGGACTGTTCTTTGAAGATCATTCGGACGAAATACTACAGGATGATGTCATTGCACGTTTGATGACCTTCAGCAATGTTCTGATAACGAGCCATCAGGCATTCTTGACCGATACAGCCTTGACCAACATTGCAGATACGACCATACATAACCTTGATAGTTTTGAAAAAGCAACGGTTTCAGGGAATGAAGTAAAAATAAATTACAACAACTTGTAAAACTTAATAAGGATGAAAAATATACTCGTACCCACCGATTTTTCGGAGAATTGCGACAAAGCCGCTGATTTGGGCATTGAAATGGCTAAACTATACGATGCGGAAATTCATTTCTTTCACTTGATACATACTCCCGTAGACTGGGTAAAACTGGACAAGTTAAAGGAGAAAAGATACCCCAAGACGCTTAGGGAAATCGGGGCGGCCAAATCCGCCTTGCGGGAATTTGAGAAAAAGGCGGAGAAGGAAAATCTAAAATGCCAGACCTTCTTGGAGTATCAGGTTGAGACCAGTAATATTCTAAAACATTCCGGTCATTTCCATCATGACTTTATTATCACGGGGAGTAGCGGTACGAAAGGCACCGCCCGTGAACTTTTTGGTAGCAATGTTGAAAAAATCGTGCGAAAATCCGATGTGCCCGTAATCGTGGTGAAAGAGGAAGAGGTCTCCTTCCCTTTTAAAAATATAGTTTTTGTCTCTGATTTCATGGAGGATGTAAGTGGTGCTTTCGAGCATGTAATTTCGATCGCAAAAAAATGCAATGCACATATTCGTTTGTTGCGTATCAACACCCAAACGGATACCAATAGCATTACTGCTGGATTGAATCCAATTAAGAAATTCTTGGAAAAGTTTCCTGATTTGAAAAATTATTCGATGTACGTCACTAACGAACCTTCTGTGGAAACGGGAATAAATACGTTCCTAAGACACGAACCTGCGGATCTGATTGCTTTGTCCACCCATGGCAGTACAGGTTTTTTAAGCTTGTTTTCCAAAAGTATCGCCGAAGGTGTGGCCAATCATTCCGCACTTCCGGTAATGACGGTTAAAATCTAAAGGCATGAATGTCGTGAACGTCACAAAATATTCGGGCGAATTGCAAGTCTTTGACCTAAACCAGCTTATTGGCTCTTTGCGGCGTTCGCGAGTAACGGTAAAAAAATTCTCGAAGATTCAGAAGAATTATGTAAAGCACATTAAACCAATAAACATCTATTAACCCTAAAAAAGAATACAGATGAAAACTAAAACATTAAAAAAACAGGACAGCATGGACCTAGAGCCATTTTACCAAGCAATGGAAGATGATCCAAGCTTACTGGAAGAAGCCTTTGAAACATTACTGGAGATGGTAAACTCCGAGCCCGGATCCGCCAAGAAACTAGCCCTTCTTATCAAAGAGGACTTTCACGATCTGTACAAGGAAATAGCGGAGCTATGCAAACCGGACCAAGATAAAGGGAACACACCTTCCTGTTGTGGGGGACTTTAAAATTTGATAAATGATCAAGACCTCAAAAACCGATTGGATCCATTGAATGGGTGTGTTAGCACATGAAGTCAAGAACCGTGAGTACAGGAAATCGGTAAAATAATAGTGATTCTTTCTTTATACAATAAAGAGAATTTAGAAGATCCGTTAGAATTATTTATGACCTAATAAACTGTAAAAAAAATGAAAAATAACAAAGTAAACATTCACTTATTAGGAGATGCAGGAACGGTTACCGGTTCAAAGTATATGATGGAATCCACCAAAAAGGAAATTCCCATTGAATGTGGTCATCATTACAACGGTATCCTCTTGGCCTCCAACTTTTTAGGATTGAAGGTAAACGACAAGCCGCTGGTGTTTTGGGGCGATATTTGCCGCACCGAAGAACCATTCCCGTACTCGCCCCAAAAACCTATAAAAGATACTTATGGCTGGGAAGCTGAAGTACCACAGCCTTACGACATTAAATGGTTGGAATTAAAACCACCAATCAGAATTGTGTACAAAGTAAAGGAAAGAATCAGCATCAACTAAGTTGTTCGATTTTATAAAAATATATACTTAGAAAAAAGAAATACAAAAATTATGAAAATCCAAAAAATTGAAGCGATCGAAATACTCGATTCAAGAGGGAATCCTACCGTAGAAGTGAATCTAAAGTTGGAAGATGGAACTACCTCCCGTGCAATGGTCCCAAGTGGCGCATCAACCGGAGAAAGGGAAGCCACCGAATTAAGAGATGGCGATAAAAAACGTTATGGAGGAAAAGGCGTTTTGAAGGCAGTTGAGAATGTAAATACTGTAATTGCGAAAGCCATTAAAGATAAAAGTATCCATACACAAAGAGAGCTTGACTATTTATTGATAGAACTGGATGGAACAAAAAACAAAGCCAAACTAGGTGCAAATGCAATACTTGGTGTTTCTATGGCCTATGCGCGAGCAAAAGCCCAGAGTGCTAAAATCCCGTTATATGAGTGCTTGGGAGGAAGCTATGCCCACATAATGCCCGTACCTTGTATGAATGTCATAAACGGCGGCAAACATGCGGACAATACATTGGATTTTCAAGAATTCATGATCGCACCTCATAGCGCGCCGTCATTTAGAGAAGCCATTCGTATGGGCGAAGAAGTGTTCCATTCCTTAAAAAATGTGTTAAAAACCAAAGGTTTAAGCACTGGAGTTGGTGACGAAGGTGGATTTGCCCCCGATTTAAAATCAAATGAACAGGCTGTCGAAATGATTTTAGAAGGAATTCATAAAGCTGGTTATAAACCGGGAATAGATGTAAGTATTTGTCTTGACCCCGCTGCCAGTGAAATGTGGGAAAATGGAATGTATAAATTTTTTAAAAGTTCCCAAAAGTTAGTTTCAAGCGATGAAATGGTAAAGCTTTGGGAAAGTTGGACAACTCAATATCCTATTGTCTTGCTTGAGGATGGTCTATCTGAAAATGACTGGGAAGGTTGGAAAAACTTAACGGATATATTAGGCGATAAAATTGAAATTGTAGGCGATGACTTGTTCTGCACCAATAAATCGATTTTAGAAAAAGGTATCGAAAAAGGGGTGGCAAACTCGATCCTGATCAAATTGAATCAAATAGGAACCGTAACCGAAACGCTTGAAACAACCGAGCTTGCTTATAAAAATTCATACAATTGTTTTGTATCGCATAGGAGCGGCGAAACAGTAGATAGTTTTATTGCGGATTTAACCGTTGCCCTAAACGCGGGACATTTAAAAACAGGAAGCGGTTGCCGTGGAGAGCGTATTGAAAAATTCAATCAACTTATGCGTATTGAAAATGAATTGGGCAAATCATCACAATTTGCCGGTTTGAAAGCATTTAAGAATGCCAAATAACACCTGACGAATAGTAGGGCTAATGATACATTTTCCACTTTTGAAGGAATGAGCAGTACCGATGACAATAGCGTTCTCTATGCCATTTCATCAAAAAATGGAATTAAGGGCCTTCTGGTGGATGCCTATGGCGTATATGCTGAAAACATTTCAGAAGCAATGAGAAAAAAATTACGATAACATTTAAATAGAACAGTATGAAATCGCCATTAACAACAAGTTTGCGAAAGCAAACACCAATGAAGATATAAGGCGATTCCATATAACCATTGAAAAACAATAAATATCAACATATGAAAACTAAATCATTTATCAAACTTGCTTCCATGGCCACCATTACCCTGTTCCTTATAAGTGGCACAGCCCCTGTCCAGGACAACGCCAGGGATATTATAGAAAAAGCCGACAACAAAAGACTCGGCAAGACCAGTTCCAGCACGATGACCTTAAAGATCATACGGCCCAAATGGACCCGAGAAATAGATTTAAAATTATGGACAAAGGGAAACGATCTTATGATGATTTTAATAACAGGTCCGGCAAGGGACCAGGGAACGGCCTTCCTGAAAAGGGGGGACGAGATCTACAACTGGGTGCCCCGTATAGAGCGCAGTATAAAGCTTCCGCCATCCAGTATGATGCAAAGTTGGATGGGCTCCGATTTTACCAATGACGATCTGGTAAAGCAATCTTCCATGGTCAATGATTACGACCATATACTGATAGGGAAGGAAGAAATAAGCGGCAGGGAAGCCTACAAGATCCTTTTAAAACCCAAAGAGGAAGCCTCCGTGGTCTGGGGAAAGGTGGAAGCCTGGGTAGATGTGGAAGAATCCCTTTTCCTGAAACTGGCCTATTACGATGAAGAAGGGGAACTGGTAAACACCCTGTTGGGCAAGAACATTAAAACAATGGGAGGCCGCACCGTAACCAGCCTTTTGGAGATAACCCCGGCCGATGAACCTGGCAATAAAACCACTTTGGAATATAAATCCATAGCATTTGACCAACCTATGGATGATAATTTTTTCTCTTTAAGAAACCTAAAAAACCTTAAATAAATGATTATTAAACTATCCTGGCGAAACTTATGGAGAAACAGGCGAAGGACCCTGATAACAGTAGCTTCCATAGTTTTCGCAATAATTTTAGCCAATATAATGGACAGCCTGCTACTGGGCCTGAACAAACAGATGGTAGATAGCCTGGTGGGCGTGTACAGCGGGCATTTTCAAATTCAGCAGGAAGGGTATTGGGAGGATAAATCGCTCCACAATTCCTTTGTGCCAAATGACAGCCTGGAAACGGCACTTGAAGGCACGGAAGGAATAAAAGGCTTTTCATACCGCCTGGAATCGGTTGCGCTGGCAGCTACCAATAAGATGACCAAGGGCACATTGGTAATGGGCATAGATCCCGATAAGGAGAAAAATATAACAGGTTTTGATAAAAAGATCATCCAGGGAAACTATCTTGGCGAAACCAACAATCAGGCTTTGGTAGGCAAAGGGTTGGCCGAAAAAATGAATATTTCGGTCGGGGACAGCCTGGTGCTGGTGGGCGAAGGCTATCACGGTGCCAGTGCTGCCGATAAATATGAAGTTTCCGGCATTATAAGGCTGGGCTCCCCGGACCTGGACAACAATATTGTGATACTAAAACTTGAGGATGCCCAATTCTTGTATGGTGCCTATGACAGGGTTACTTCCATCCCGGTCTTTTTGAGGCCAAACCAACCCCAGGAACAGGCTATAGCGAACTTGAAACCTAACCTGAATACTGATTTTATCGTCAAACCCTGGCAGGAAATGTTGCCAATGCTCACCCAGTCCATCGGCCTTATAGACGCGCTACGCGTCATTATAGTAGTGCTACTTTATGTACTTATTAGTTTTAGCATTCTCGGCACCATTATAATGATGGCGCACGAACGGATGACCGAGTTACGAATATTATTGTCCATTGGTATGCGGAAAAAGGTAATGCAGCTTATGGTATTGATCGAAACATTTTTTATGGCACTTTTTGGTGCAGTCCTGGGTTTTTTAGCGAGCTATCCTATTGTTAATTATTTCAAGGTAAATCCCATCCAATTTCGTGGCAAGGTAGCGGACGGTTGGGAATCGTTTGGGATTGACCCCATAATGCCCACTACGGTCGATTTTGGTGTTTTCACAAAACATACCCTGATCATACTTGTCATTTCGATCCTATTGTCAATTTATGCCATACATCAGATTTCAAGTTTAAAGCCTGTGGCATCAAAAAAATAAATATCGACAGATGAAACGAGCATGCTAAAAGCGTTATCACCCAAGGGAATGATTAATAGCGAACCGCATGTGACAGTTAAAAAACAATAAATATAAACACATGAAAACACTTTTAAAAATAGCATGGAGAAATATCTGGAGGAACACGACCCGAAGCCTGGTCGTGGTCATTTCATTGGCAATTGGTATTTGGGCAACGGTTATTATTCTGGCCGTTTCGGATAGTTTGCACATGGAAGCCTTAAAGGATGGTATTGAATATAAGTACGGGCATATACAAATCCAGAACCCCGATTTTATAAAGAACGAAAAATTGACCATAACCATCCCTAACGGGGAAAGAATACTGAAGGAAATTAGAACGGATGATGAAGTAAAAGCCGCCACGGCTCGTACCGAAGTATCAGGTATCATCGCCTCGGCCGGCAATTCTTCCAATGTAATCCTTATAGGTATATTGCCCGGGGCAGAAGAAAAAACCACAATGCTAAAATCAAGGTTGGCTACTGGGGAATACCTTAGCCAGAAGGTAAGGAACCCAATTATCCTTGGCGAAAGGCTGGCCAAAAAACTCAATGTAAAACCAGGGAATAAAGTAGTATTGGGCTTTGAAGGCAAAAGCGGGGAATTGATATCCTCAACGTTCAGGATTACAGGCCTATACAATGCCACCCAAACTAGGGATGAGGAAATGTTAGTTTATGCCGACCTTTATGATGTCACCAAACTGGCAGGAATTGAAGGGCAATACAACAAGATAGTTATTAAGCTCAAAGAACCTGAACAATTAGCCACTTATCTTGCTTTCCTACAGTCAAAATTCAGCCAACCGGATGTATTGGTCCAAGATTGGCGGCAGGCAAATCCTGAATTGGAACTTATCAGCGATATGATTTACCAAATGGATATTATAATGACTATAATTGTGCTTATTGCACTTGCCTTTGGGATAGTAAATACCATGTTGATGTCCATATTGGAACGTTACAAGGAATTGGGGATATTAATGGCCATTGGAATGAACAGGCGGCGTGTATTTACCATGATTGTTGTGGAAACCACCTACCTTTCTATTTTGGGCGGTGCCGTGGGGATGCTTATTGGATTTGTTACCGTTTCAATCCTTAGTTATAACGGTATCAACTTGAGCCTGTTTTCTGAAGCCTTATCAGGTTGGGGTTTTAGTGACGTTGTTTATCCAACATTGGAACCCAGGGTCTATGTGTTGATAACCGTTTTGGTCATCCTTACAGCTGTGCTCACTTCCATCTATCCGGCCGTAAAGGCCTTAATGTTAAAACCTAACGAAGCTATTAGCAAACAAAATTAATACAAAAAGTCATGAATGTCATAGAAACAAAAGACGTAAGCAAGATATACAATCCGGATACCATTCCGGTGTATGCCCTAAATAAGGTAAACCTAAACTTTGAAAAAGGGGAATTTACCGCCATTGTTGGGCCATCGGGCTCGGGCAAGACCACATTACTAAATGTTATCGGTGGTTTGGACGATGCCAGTAACGGTTCGGTAATGATCGATGGCAGCGACATCCTGAAATTATCCGGGGGCAAACTGATCGATTTCAGGTTAAGGCACATCGGCTTTGTCTTTCAGGCCTATAACCTGATACCGGTGCTTTCGGCCAAGGAGAATATCGAGTTTATAATGCTGTTGCAAAACTGGCCTACGAAGAAACGTGAGGACCGAACAAAAGAAATGTTGGAAGCCGTTGGCCTAAAAGATAAATCGGGCTCAAAACCATCACAACTTTCAGGCGGGCAGCAACAAAGGGTCGCCGTGGCCAGGGCCCTGGCTTCCAAACCCCGGTTTGTGCTGGCCGATGAACCCACGGCAAACCTGGATTCAAAATCGGCGGAAAACTTATTGGATATTATGCTGAAATTAAATAAGGAAGAGCATATCACTTTTATTTTTTCAACCCACGACCCACGGGTGATAAAAAGAGCGAGGCGGGTGATAACGCTCGAAGACGGCAAAGTAGTGTCCGACATACAACAAAATACCGAGCAGGCATTAGCAAGGCAATGAAGTTTTACCTCTATACCCTATTATTGATAGTGTTATACAACAGCAAGGCAATGGCGCAGGCCGAAGAAAAGAAATGGGAACTGAACGGTTATGTAAAAGGGCTCCAGGCCACTTCCTTTACGGATCTGGATTCCATTACCACCAACTCCCTGCTCCATAACCGGCTCAACTTCAGGTGGTATCCGTCCGATAGTTGGAAAGTTGGCATTGAAGTAAGGAACAGGCTGTTTGTGGGGGACCAAATTACGGCCAATCCGTTGTTGACCGGGATTGAGGACGATGGGATAATCGACCTCTCGGCCAATATTGTGGAAAAAAAGGATGTTCTCTTAAACACAACCCTGGACCGTTTTTGGGCACAATGGCAGGGTACCAGTTGGCAGGTTACTTTGGGTAGGCAAAGGGTGAATTGGGGCGTGGACAGGATATTCAACCCCAACGACATTTTCAACGCCTATTCTTTTATTGATTTCGATTATGAGGAACGGCCGGGCAGCGATGCCCTGCGAGTACAGTATTTTAAGGATACGGACTATACATTGGATATGGCGGTAAAGATCACCGATGACCCGGATGAACTGATTGCCGCGGCACTGTACAAGTTCAATAAATGGAATTACGATATACAATTGCTCGGAGGGATCTATAAACGCGATATTGTGGCCGGGGCCGGATGGGCGGGAAATATCAGGAACGCGGGACTTAAGACGGAACTCTCTTATTTTAGGAATTACCAAAACTTTGCCGGGGATTCCGGAACGTTTATTTCTTCGGTCTCGGTGGACTATGCCCTTCCAAATTCGCTGTACCTGTATGGGGCGTATTTTTACAATTCATCCGGGGCGAATCAAAATGCCATTGAAAATTTGGTTTCAATAAATCTGGATGTAAAAAACCTGTCTCCTTTTACGCACAACCTTTTTGCCCAGCTATCCTATGAATTCAGTGCCATAACAAACGTAGCAATGAACATTCTGTATTCCCCCGCCGATAATGCGGTTTTTATAAACCCGTCCCTGAATATCATAATGGGCGAACAATTTGATTTGTCCATTATTTCACAGAGTTTGTTTGGAAATACAAATAATTTTGATTTATTGTTCAATACAATATATACCCGTTTAAAATGGAATTTTTAAAAAATAGAATAATACAGAAAACTTAATTTAATAAACATGGAAAACCACAAAGATCACAAGGACAAAAAAATGGACCATTCGAAGATGGATCATTCAAAGATGGACCACTCGAAAATGGAAGACCCAAAATCGGACGACCATAGTAAGATGGACCACAGTAAAATGAATCACTCCAATATGGACCATTCAAAAATGAAACACGGAAACGGAGACCATTCCGGTCATGACGGCAACGCACCAATGGGAATGGCAGGGCACGACCACCATAAAATGATGGTGAAGGATTTTAGAAAACGGTTCTGGGTATCGTTGATAATTACCATCCCGATCCTCTTCTTTTCACCCATGATCCAAGAGTTTTTTGGTTATGATTTTCTACTTCCCGGCAATCCATATTACCTATTTGCGCTCTCTACCTTTGTCTATTTTTGGGGCGCATGGCCATTTTTAAAAGGCTTTTATGGTGAAATGAAAACCAAGGGTGCCGGTATGATGACGCTCATATCCATGGCGATCAGTGTCGCTTATTTTTACAGTACCGCTACGGTTTTCGGACTGGAAGGCGAAGATTTCTTCTGGGAATTAAGTACACTTATTGTGATTATGCTCTTGGGGCACTGGTTGGAAATGAAATCGGTCTTAGGAGCTTCAAAAGCATTACAACTATTGGTAAGTATGCTACCTTCCGAAGCACATAAAGTCGTTGGGGATACCATTCAGGACGTTAAGCTGGACGACCTTATAAAAGATGATATCATCCTGATTAAACCAGGAGAAAAAATTCCAGCAGATGGTGTGATAACAGAAGGCTCAAGTTACCTTAATGAATCTATGCTTACTGGAGAGTCCAAACCGGTTAAAAAGGGACTGGATGACAAGGTCATTGGTGGTGCCATAAACGGCAATAGCACCCTAAAAGTGAAGGTAGTGCATACAGGCAAGGACAGTTACTTGAACAAGGTCATCAAGATGGTCGACGAAGCACAGCGCACGAAGTCCAAAATGCAGAACCTTTCCGATAGGGCCGCAAAATGGTTGACCTATATTGCGCTCATTATCGGTTTTGGCACCCTAGCAGTTTGGTTGATTTTGGGCTTCCCATTTGTCTTCGCATTGGAAAGAATGGTTACCGTTATGGTCATCGCCTGTCCGCACGCATTGGGTCTTGCCATTCCTTTGGTAGTGGCCATTTCTACTGCGGTATCTGCCCAAAATGGCTTGTTGATCCGTAACAGAACTGCCTTTGAAGAATCACGCAAAATATCGGCATTGCTCTTTGACAAGACAGGAACCTTGACCAAAGGCGATTTTGGGGTTACCCGAATAGAATCGGTAGATGAAAAATACTCCACGGATGAAGTCTTACGGCTTGCCAGTGCCCTGGAACAAAGCTCCGAACATCCTATTGCCGTAGGTATCATTAAAAAGGTAAAAGCCGATAAGGTGACTATTCCAAAACCTGAAAAATTCAATGCCATTACCGGAAAAGGCGTAGAGGCCAATGTAGAAGGCAAACAGGTAAAAGTAGTAAGTCCAGGCTATCTGCGTGACGAAAAGATTGCCATTCCAGATGATGCCTATAGTGATGCCGCCGAAACCGTGGTATTCGTATTGATAGAAGGAAAATTGGCAGGTTATATCGCACTCTCCGATGAGATCAGACCAGAATCGGCAGATGCTATAAAAACCTTTAAAAAGAATAATATCAAGGTATATATGGCCACTGGTGACAATGAAAAAACCGCCAAGGCTGTTAGCGATAAATTAGGTCTGGACGGTTATTATGCCGAAGTGCTGCCCCATCAAAAAGTGGAAATTGTAAAAGACTTACAGGATAAGGAGGAATTTGTAGCTATGACGGGTGATGGGGTAAATGATGCGCCTGCATTGGCACAGGCCAATGTTGGAGTTGCTGTTGGTTCTGGTTCTGATATTGCTGCCGAGACCGCAGACATTATTTTGGTCAACAGTAATCCAAAGGATATTGCCAACCTCATATTGTTCGGGAAAGCAACTTACAATAAGATGATCCAGAACCTGATATGGGCCACCGGGTATAATGTGGTTGCCATTCCTCTAGCTGCGGGCGTTTTCTATGCCTCAGGTTTTGTGCTGGGGCCAGCTATAGCAGCTGTATTTATGAGCTTGAGCACAATCATTGTAGCCATTAATGCCCAATTGTTGAAAAGAAAAATCGCTAAAAAATAATGGACAAAAAGGAAAAGCTCCACAGGATATATTTAGTATTGTTGAGTTTATTTGTGGTAATGCTCGGGTACGGTATTTTACTGCCTACCCTTCCGTATTACACGGAAAGGCTGGCTCTAAAAGACAACCTGGATACGGACCTTATCAACTTCCATATCGGAATGTTGACCAGTATTTATCCGTTGTTCCAGCTCTTGTTCGTTATCGTCTGGGGCAAGCTTTCCGATAAATACGGACGTAAACCCATAATACTATTGGGGCTTGTAGGTTTTGTCGTGATGAACTTGCTAACGGGTCTTGCCACTTCCCTGTCGATGCTCTATATGGCCCGTATCATAGGGGGCATCTTTACGTCAGCGGTCATTCCGGTCAGTAATGCCTATTTAAGTGATATTACCTCAGAAAAGCGAAGGACCAAAATAATGGCCTGGTCCGGGGTCGCTATCAGTTCCGGTGTGATATTCGGCCCTGTTCTGGGGGGATTTCTGTCGCAAACGAACCTACACTATACATACTCTTTTGGAGTGTTCCACTTAGACCGTTTTTCGGTTCCCTTTATTTTGGCCGCTCTTTTGGGCTTTGTGGTATTGCTGATAATTGTAAAATGGCTGAAGAATACAGAAGTAAAAAGTCGTATTGCTTCTGAGGCAGTCAAATTCAGTTTTTCCCTTAGTAACTATTTTATCATTTTGTTGCTCTTATCCTTTGTGATGCAGTTCGTGGTTACCCTGTTTGAGACCGTGTTTTCAATTTATGGGAAGGATGAGTTGGCCTTTACAACCAATCAGGTGGGTATTGGTTTTATGCTTTGTGGTTCCGTGATGGCCGTTTTGCAACCGGTATTCGCAACCTATGGCGAAAAAATATTGACCTCTAAACAGCAAATAACATTGGGGTTATTGATATCGGGTGTTTCGTTAATCGTCTTCCCTTTTGTGAGTGGTGTACTATACATTTATGTTACTATTATAATTTTCGCAGCCGGGGGAGCCATGGTGACACCAAACCTGCTTTCGGCAGTTTCCTTAATATCCAAGGAAAACACGGGAAGGAATATATCCATTCAAAGTTCCACGAACAGTATCGGTCAAATTTTGGGTCCGGTATTGGGGACTTGGCTGATTGCCGGAGGGTTTTATTATCCTTTCATCATTGCCGGAGTAACCGTTTTGGTTTCTATGGGATTGGTTTATTTCTTGAAGCGACCAAATGAAGGGATTGACGGGCCTTTATTGGCCGACCAGCATAAAAAACTGTAATGATGGATCATTGAACCGGTACACCAACACGAACAGGGCCTAAATAAAAAAAGGCGGATGTATGAAAATCAAAATGCCTACAATGTATTTATAAAAGAATCAAAAGATGGGTAATAAAAATATAAAGTATTCTAAACATAGCACATCATCTGGAATGCTATTTTGTTAATTAAAAAAAGTGAATTATGTCAAAAAAAGTTGCAGACCTATTGGTAGAAAACCTCGTGAATGCAGGTGTTAAAAGATTGTATGCCGTAACCGGTGATAGTTTGAACCCCATAAACGATGCGGTAAGGCGGGACGGCAGGATCAGGTGGATTCACGTTCGCCACGAAGAGGCAGGCGCCTATGCCGCCTCTATGGATGCAGAACTCGATGGTATAGGCTGTTGTATGGGCAGTAGCGGCCCAGGCCACGTACATCTGATCAACGGGCTATATGATGCCAATAGGTCCGGAAACCCCGTGATCGCGATTGCCTCCACGATTAATACCGATAAACTGGGTACGGATAATTTTCAGGAGACCAACGTGGTCAAATTATTTGACGATTGCAGTATATATTGTTTTATGGCCAATACCCCGCAGCAAGCCGCACATGCTTTTCAAACGGGTATTCAGCATGCGATCGAAAAACGTGGCGTTGCGGTGGTGGGGCTTCCAGGGGATGTGGCCGCCGCAGATGCACAGGAAATCACCACGTCACATAAAAACTACTATACAAGTGCCCGGCTCATCCCAGGGAAATTGGAAATGGAAGAATTGGCCCAGGTAATCGATTCCCATAAGAAAATCATGCTGTTCTGCGGCTATGGGTGCAAGGATGCCCAAGGGGAAGTCATGCAATTATCCGAAAAACTGCAGGCTCCCATGGGCTTCAGTTTTCGTGGAAAAATATTCTTTGACAAGTCCAGCAATCCTTTTGCCGTGGGACTCAACGGCCTATTGGGGAATAAATCCGGATTTAAGGCCATGCAGGAGGCCGATTTGTTGCTATTACTGGGTACCGATTTTCCTTACTCCGACTTTTTGCCGGAGAAAAATACAATCATCCAAATAGACGACAAACCGCAACGTATCGGGAGGCGCGCTAAAGTGGATTATGGCTATGCCGGAAAAATAAAGGACACCATAGAAGCCTTGCTGCCCATGATAGAGGAAAAAACCGATAAGGATTTTTTAAATGAAATGCGTAAACTCCACGAACAACAAGAAGAAAAATACGCCTCTTACGTAAAAGCCAAATCCAGTGAAAAAAACATACATCCTGAATTTGTGGCAGCGGTAGTTGATGAAGTGGCGGCAGACGATGCCATCTTTACCGTGGATACCGGCATGTCCGCAGTTTGGGCGGCACGCTATTTAAAAGGCCGGCGAGACCGCTACCTTACCGGCTCGTTCAACCATGGCTCCATGGCAAACGCCATGCCCATGGCCATTGGTGCCGGGCTTTCAAGACCAGACCGGCAAGTTATCGCCTTATGCGGCGATGGGGGCATAAGCATGCTTTTGGGCGATCTAATGACCATAAGCCAATATGATATACCGGTAAAAATTGTCGTTTTTAACAATCGGTCGCTGGGAATGGTTAAACTGGAAATGAATGTGGCCGGCTACCCAGATTGGCAAACCGATATGGAAAATCCTGATTTTGCCCAGGTGGCGCAGGCGATGAACATAGCATCTTGGAACGTGGAACAATGTGAAAATGTAGAACCCACATTAAAAAAAGCCTTTGCACACAAGGGACCTGCACTGATCAATATTTTTACAGATCCCGAAGCCCTGGCCATGCCGCCCAAAGTGAGTTTTGAACAGGTAAAGGGCTTTGCAACAAGCATGGGCAAGATGATGCTGAACGGCCAAAGTGCCGAGGTAATAGACACGGCAAAATCCAATCTTAAATATTTAAGGGAATTGTTTTAGATATAAAAACTGGGGAAGCTAAAAACATATTTTAAGTATCCTTGGGCCTATTGACAATAATGAACGTAAGCTGAAAAAATAATATGGAGCATAAACGGACAACCCTAAAACCTCATGATAGGCTATTTCAAAATGGCACCGACAATACTGAACATATTGAGTTGGTCCGTTCGGGAGAAGACTATTTTTTGCGGCTTGAAAAATTAATAGATAAGGCAGAAAAGGAAATCCATTTACAGACCTACATTTTTGAAAACGATGAAACAGGAAACCGTATAGCCTCCTGTTTAAAAAAAGCCGCTCAACGAAAAGTAGAGGTATATGTCTTATTGGATGCCTATGGTAGCGCTGCATTACCCAATAGTTTTGCCCAGGATTTGGTACAGCATGGTATTTTACTTCGCTTTTTTTCGCCATTATTCTCCTTGAACAATTTTTATATCGGTAGGCGGATGCACCATAAAATTGCGGTCGTCGATGAAAAAATAGCACTGATAGGCGGAATCAATATTGCCGATAAATACCGCGGAACCAAGGCTTCTAAACCTTGGTTGGACTATGCCGTTCAGTTGAATTGCCCGGCAGCTAAGAATCTACAAATATTGTGTAGCGATTATTTTTATAAAAGGGGAAGCTCAAAAAAAATACCACCCGTGTTACATTCGGCAGGTAGCGCACTCGTGGGAATTTTACAAAACGACTGGCTGCAGCGAAAAACGGAAGTCTGTGATGCCTACACGAACGCCTTCATTTATGCCAAAGAGGAAATAGTAATCGTGAGCTCGTATTTTTTACCTGGAAACAGATTGGCAAAGGCTTTGAAAAAGACGTGTAAAAGAGGAATAAAAACAACGGTGATCTTAGCGGGTATTAGCGATGTGCCGTTGGTGCGTAGGGCCACCGAACATTTGTACTCGTCTTTTCTAGACCATCATATGAGAATTTTTGAATGGAATAATTCCGTAGTACACGGTAAAGCTGCGGTGGTTGACAACAAATGGTCTACCATAGGCTCATTTAACCTGAACAGTCTTAGTTGCTATGGCAGTATTGAAATGAACGTAGAAGTTCACTCGGTCAATTTTGCCAAAATTCTTCGGGCCGACTTTGAAATGGTTATAAGCCAGTGTAACGAAATTACAAAGGGGAGTCTAAGACAAAGAGCCGGTATATTCAATAAGTTGGGTAATTGGATTTCTTACCATATGGTACGCACAGCCATGCTTTTTCTAACCTTTCTTCCGCATTTAAGGTTTTTGAAAAATTATAGGTTATAGGGTGCTGCTAATGGTCAAGTGATTAAATGTGCCAAGGTAGAATACGAGATGTTTCAGGACAATGAAAGAAAAGTTATGATAAAAAGTTTAAGGACAAAGGAAGGCATCCGCCTACTAAGGGATAATTATATCGGACGCTTGGCATTTATATCCCAAGGAAATCCTTACGTTGTTCCGATTACCTATTATTACGATGAAACCAGCAATAGTATCCTGGGATATTCTGCTGAAGGACATAAAATGAATGCTATGCGGGAAAACCGATCGGTATCATTAGAAGTAGATGAAATAAGTTCCGTAAATAATTGGCGATCTATCTTGGCACACGGTGTTTTTGAAGAATTGCAAGGAAGCGAGGCCAAATTTCTCCTGCATCGGTTTGCCCAAGGTGTCAAAAATATTATCCTCCGTAAGGAGAAAATAATTCCCCAATCCATTAGTGAATTTTCAAGTAAACTGAATTCACCTAAAACCCCTATAGTCTTTCGAATCAGAATAGTTGAAATTACAGGAAAACAAAGGAAACCATAATCTATATACGAATATGACATAAGCCATTGTTGGTTTTAGATACGAACTATGAACCCAAAGTCATTTATACTTTTTAAGGAAGCGAAAGAATGAATGGCTTATTAAAAGATTTGACGATGAAAAAATATTATTACAACGAAGAACAGGAATCTTATGATGCGATTGTTGTAGGCACTGGCATCAGCGGAGGCTGGGCCGCCAAGGAACTATGTGAGAAGGGTCTTAAGACCCTGGTTTTGGAGCGTGGAAGAATGGTGCGCCATATCACGGACTATCCCACGGCTTACAAAGATCCTTGGGATTTTCCGAACGGAGGGGAGCCGACACAGGAAGACCTTAAAAAACAACCAAAACAAAATCGAACAGGTTACACGACCAATGCGGCAAGTGCACTTTGGTTCGTGAACGACCTGGAACATCCCTACAACGAAATCAAACGTTTTGACTGGATGCGGGGCTACCACGTGGGAGGGCGCTCCATCATGTGGGGGCGACATAGTTACCGTTGGAGCGATATCGATTTTACAGCCAACCGGCGAGAGGGAATCGCAGTGGATTGGCCCGTTAGATATAAGGATATCGCCCCTTGGTACGATAAAGTAGAAACCTTCATCGGGGTATCGGGGGAAAACCTGGGGTTGAAACAATTGCCTGATGGCCAGTTTTTACCGATGATGGAACTCAATTGTGTCGAACAACGTTTTCGGGAAAAGGTAAGTGAGAATTTCGATGGCCGAGTGGTGACGGCAGGAAGGGTGGCCAATATCACTGGAACCAAAAAATTCGAAGGGCGGCAGCATTGCATGTTCCGAAACCGCTGTATACGTGGTTGCCCATTTGGGGCGTACTTTAGCAGTAATTCCTCGACCCTGCCCGCCGCCGAACGAACAGGAAACCTAACGCTAAGACCCGATTCCATAGTACATGAAGTCATGTACGACCCCGATACCAAACGGGCCACCGGCGTAAAGGTCATCGATAGGGTGACCAGGGAAGCGTATGAATTCAACGCCAAAGTAATTTTCCTATGCGCCTCGGCTATTGCCTCGACATCAATATTGATGCAATCAAAATCCGATCGCTTCCCCAACGGTATGGGTAACGATTCCGATCAGTTGGGAAGGAACATTATGGACCATCATTTGGGAGTGGGTGCACAGGGCAAGTTTGACGGACTTGAAGACAAATATTATAAGGGGAGAAAACCGAATGGGGTATATATCCCACGTTTTAGAAACCTTGGTGGTGATTCCGACCGCAAAGACTATAAGCGAGGTTTTGGCTATCAAGGTAGTGCCGGAAGGGGCAATTGGGACGATGCCGTTGCCGAACTATCTTTCGGGAAAGAGCTAAAAGAGTCCATCTTAAAACCCGGTGGATGGACCATGGGCATTGGGGGCTTCGGCGAAGTGCTTCCGTACGAAGAAAACAGGATGACCTTGGATTATGATAAATTGGACGGTTGGGGGCTACCCACGGTAACTTTCGATGCCGAATTCAAGGAGAATGAATGGGCCATGCGGAAGGATATGAAGGAATCAGCCGTCGAAATGCTCGAAAAAGCCGGGCTGCGCGATGTGCAGCCTTTTGACAATCCCGGGGCCCTGGGCCTTGGAATCCACGAAATGGGCACCGCCCGTATGGGAAGGGACAAAAGGACATCGGTACTCAACGGAAACAATCAAGTTCATGATGTTCCCAATGTATATGTAACGGATGGTGCGTTCATGACTTCCGCGGCATGTGTAAACCCGTCACTGACCTATATGGCCTTTACGGCAAGGGCGGCAGACCATGCGGCAAAAGAACTTAAAAAAGGAAACATATAATGGATAGAAGAAAAGCACTTAAGAATATGGGGCTGGCCTTGGGATATTCCGTGGCCACCCCGACATTGATAGGTATGGTCCAAAGCTGCAAAAACGATAGGTCACTGGAATGGACCCCGGTTTTCCTTACCCCGGATGAAGGAGAGGCACTGACAAAATTGGTGGATATTATCCTTCCGAAAACGGATTCCCCCTCAGCCTCGGAAGTTCAGGTACACTTGTTCATTGACAAGTTCATTGATCAAGTAATGGAAAAGGAACAACAGGATTTTGTGAAAATGTCCATGGGCCAATTCTTGGAAAAAGCCTTGAAGGATGCCGGAAAGGAAAAAGCGCGCAATCTCACTTCAGAAGATTTGGAGCCGGTACTCGCCGAAGCCCTGAAAGTGACCAAGGAAGATGAGGTGAAAAAC
This sequence comes from Flagellimonas baculiformis, assembly GCF_033441575.1. Classification (NCBI taxonomy): domain Bacteria; kingdom Pseudomonadati; phylum Bacteroidota; class Flavobacteriia; order Flavobacteriales; family Flavobacteriaceae; genus Flagellimonas; species Flagellimonas baculiformis. The sequence goes on along the minus strand of NZ_JAUZVW010000005.1, from coordinate 178,007 downwards.
TTCGAGGCCATAGAGCAATACCATGAAGCCATTGCCGAAGGAAAAGAGCCCTTGTTGGACGATGGTATCTCACGCTTTGCATTTGCCAACAACCTTAGAGGCCTCACTATTTGGGGTTACAAGATTTCGGAATATGTAGGCGAGGAAGTACTGGCCTATCTCCCCATTCCGGCAGAATATATTCCATGTGAGGATGCACAAAAACTTACCGGAAGTATAGCATGGTCCTTATAAACAATCGCCCTGTTTCAAAACAGCTTCAAACAATTTGAAATTACAAAAACAATAACAATGACAGATTTAACAACTAGCGCGATCGGGCGTGTCCTCAGGAACAATTATCTCGGCCACTTGGCCTATCTATGGCAAGGGAAGCCCTATGTGATTCCCATTACCTATTATTTTGACCCTACGGACAATACGATCATTAGCTATACCTCGGAAGGCCATAAAATCGATGCGATGCGAAAAAACAACTCGGTCACCGTACAGGTCGAAGAAATACAATCGATGTTCAACTGGGAATCGGCCATGGTGCACGGAACATTCGAAGAACTTGAAGGAAGCGTTGCCAAGCAAAAATTGCACCTATTTACCGAAGGTGTCAAGAGCATTATTCGTAGAAAAGAACGGAGAGAGGTCGAGTTCATCAATGAATTTTCAAGTAAGATATACTCCAGGGGCATTCCAATTGTTTACCGTATTAAAATACAGGAAGTTATCGGAAAACGAAGGGAAACGTAAAGATGAAATCAGTAATTATGATAGAACTGTAAGACAATTTAAAAAGATAAAAATGCGAAATTGATATTGGTAAGGCATGAAAAATCGATTGGGAGGCAAAAAATATATTTACCGGATGGACGGATATCGACTTTGCCCTGGAAGGCATTGAAGAATCCAAAAACAAAGGGGAAGCACTTACAGAACCGCCCAGATGAGCTCTGTTACAGGATCAACAGAAAACTATTCGGCCTTAGGCTGTTCGATAAGAGCGAAATTGCTATAAAGACACCTTACTGATAAGCAATTAATTTGCGTTTTGAACTGACTAAAATCATACTATATAGCAACTGATTTTGATATTTTTAATTTAACCTATTAAAAGTCTCGCAAGGGTAGTTGAAGCTAAATAGAAAATACATTCTAAACTTAAAAAATGAATATGATAATAAACCTTTCAAAAAGACCATATTACTTTTTTCCATATAAATTTTAATTATACTAATTATGTCTAAATATATATTATCGCTAGATCAGGGAACTACCAGTTCCAGAGCCATTTTGTTTAATCATAAAGGTCAAATCGAAGCTATTGCTCAAAAAGAGTTTGAACAAATTTTTCCCAAACCCGGTTGGGTAGAACATAATGCCATGGAAATTTGGTCCTCTCAACGCGGTGTAGTGGCAGAAGCAAAGGCAAAGTTGCACATTGAAAACTCGGATATTGCTGCAATCGGGATAACCAATCAGCGAGAAACGACAATTGTTTGGGATCGGGCAAGCGGTAAACCTATCTACAATGCCATTGTATGGCAAGACCGAAGAACTTCAAAAACTTGTGACCAACTTAAGGAAGCTGGTTACACCGATAAGGTGAAATCAAAGACGGGCTTGGTCATAGACGCCTATTTTTCGGGAACCAAGATTAAATGGATACTGGATAACGTAGAAGGTGCCAGAAAAAAAGCGGAGGCTGGAGAACTGGCATTTGGAACGGTTGATTCATGGCTCATCTGGAACCTGACGAAGGGCAAATTACATATTACAGATGTCACCAACGCAAGTAGGACGATGCTTTACAACATTCACGATCTTGATTGGGACAATGAGTTGTTGACACTACTGGACATTCCGAAAAGTATGTTGCCTGAAGTAAGATCCTGTAGCGAGGTTTATGGGGTAAGTAGTTGGGGAATCCCTATTGCTGGTATTGCTGGAGATCAACAAGCCGGTCTTTTCGGTCAAATGGCACTAGAATTGGGAATGGTAAAGAGCACCTATGGTACAGGATGCTTTATCGTTGCAAATACAGGAAGTACTCCCGTTTCCTCAAAAAACAATTTGCTTACGACTATAGCCTGGCAGATAAACGGTGAAACGACCTATGCCTTGGAAGGTAGCATTTTTATTGGAGGAGCTGTAGTACAATGGCTTCGAGATGGGTTAGATCTTGTTAGGGAATCTCGTGAAATAGAAAAACTGGCCAATTCTGTAGAGGATAATGGCGGTATTTTTCTGGTACCGGCGTTTGCCGGATTAGGGGCGCCTCATTGGGATCAATACGCTAGAGGAATTATTGTAGGGATTACACGTGGCACTAGCAAGGGACATATAGCCAGGGCAGCACTTGAAGCCATATGCTATCAGACCAAAGATGTAATGAACGCTATGCAAGGTGATTCTAAAATAGCCATAAAGGAATTGCGTGTTGACGGAGGCGCTTCCGTAAACAACACGTTAATGCAATTTCAATCGGACATCCTTAATATTGATGTAGTGAGGCCCAAAGTATATGAGACTACAGCACTTGGAGCAGCTTACTTAGCAGGTTTAGCTGTAAAATTCTGGAAATTAGAAGACTTAAAAAATCAATGGCAAGAAGATCAAAAATTTAAACCAAAAATGGAATCTGAAGATAGGGAAGAGTTATACTCCCGTTGGAGTAAAGCAGTCGAACGATCAAAAGACTGGTTATAATTAGAACAAAAAAATAGCATAAAGATGGACAGAAAATTTATGGTAAAGAAACTCGAGCAACATATCGATGAGGTATGGGATATTGTAGTAATCGGAGGTGGTGCAACAGGGCTGGGAGCAGCCTTGGATGCAGCTAGTAGGGGGTATAAAACGTTGCTGCTGGAACAAGCGGATTTTGCAAAGGGTACATCAAGCAGAAGTACCAAACTTGTACATGGTGGGGTTAGGTATCTGGCACAGGGAGATATCTCTCTTGTACTTGAAGCTTTACATGAGCGGGGTCTGCTTAAGCAAAATGCTCCGCATTTGGTAAACGATCAGGAATTTATTATTCCGAATTATGAATGGTGGGGCGGCCCATTTTACACCGTCGGGTTAAAAGTCTATGATATGATGGCCGGAAAACTAGGATTGGGGCCTTCTGTTCATATTACCAAAGAAGAAACACTAAAAGCAATACCGAATCTCAAGAAAAAAGGACTACATGGCGGTGTCATATACCATGATGGTCAATTCGATGATTCTAGACTGGCCATCAATCTAGCACAGACCATCGTGAATAATAATGGTATTGTTCTCAATTATATGAAAGTTACCCAACTATTGAAAAATAACATTCAATTGGTTAATGGTGTTATGGCCATTGATCAGGAGACTGGTAAAGAATACAAAATAAATGCAAAAGCCGTTATCAATGCCACGGGCGTTTTTGCGGACGACATTCTAAAAATGGATGATGCAAATGCCCGTAAAACCATAGTTCCAAGCCAGGGTGTCCACATTGTCCTTGAGAAAGAGTTCTTGTTGGGTGACTCGGCCATCATGATTCCTAAAACAGATGATGGTCGCGTGTTATTTGCCGTACCCTGGCACGATAAAGTAGTTGTAGGTACCACTGATACCTTAATTTCAAAACCTGCTCTAGAACCTAGGGCCCTTAAGGATGAAATTGAATTTATACTAAATACAGCTAGTAAATACCTGACCAGGGCACCTTCTAGAAAAGATGTGTTATGCATTTTTGCCGGATTGCGACCGCTTGCAGCTCCAGAAGACGAAGGGAAAAGCACCAAGGAGATATCGCGTAGCCATAAAATCTCAATATCCCTATCTGGTCTGGTTACCATTACAGGGGGTAAATGGACTACCTATCGCCGTATGGGAGAGGATACAATTGACAAGGCATCCATGGTGGCTGGTCTTGACGAGCGACCTAGTGTGACCAAGAATATGCCTATTCATGGTTCTGTGCAACACTTGGAAGAAGATGATGATTTAAGGTTCTATGGAACAGATCGACTTCGGATACTTAAACTTGTGAATAGCAATCCGTCGTTGGGTGAAAAGTTGCACCCTAAATTGAACTTCATAAAGGCCGAAGTGGTTTGGGCCGTAAGAGAGGAAATGGCCAGAAACATAGAAGATGTTTTGGCGAGACGTGTAAGAGCGCTATTCCTTGATGCCCGGGCAAGTATTGAAATGGCACCAGAAGTTGCTAGGTTGATAGCTGCCGAGCTGGATTGGGACGATGCTAAGGTTTCTCGAGAAATAGAGGCCTATAAAGAGTTGGCCAAAGGGTATATTTTGGATTGACACAATGATTTTATCTTAATTTATAATTAAAATTTATGTCTGAATTTACAGCGGAATTTTTCGGAACCTTTCTATTGTTATTGCTCGGCCTTGGAACTAACGCTAATGTTGCACTTAACACTACGTTTGGTCAAAATAGCGGTTGGATCGTAATTAGCTTTGGGTGGGGGCTTAGTGTTTTTGCCGCCGTTGCGGTAGCCGGTCCGTATAGCGGCGCCCATATCAACCCGGCAGTAACAATCGGTCTTGCATCCGCCAGCCTATTTGCCTGGAGTGAAGTACCCTCTTTTTTACTGGCGCAAGTACTTGGCGGTGCCACTGGTACTACATTGGTGTGGTTGGTATTTAAAGATCATTTTGCATCTACAAAAGATCAAGGCACCAAATTGGGCGTATTTTCTACCGGTCCTGCCATTAAAAATTATCCGATCAACTTTTTAAGTGAAATGACAGGGACATTTGTACTCATGTTCGTGATTCTCTATTTCACTGAGCCTCAGTTCAATGCTGATTTCATGTCAGGCAATGTTGTTGGCTTAGGATCAGTAGGCGCTTTACCAGTAGCCTTATTGGTTACTGTAATAGGGCTAAGCTTAGGCGGCACTACTGGCTATGCGATTAATCCTGTACGGGATTTGATACCAAGAATTGTACATGCCGTCCTACCCATTCCGGGAAAAGGTGGAAGCAACTGGAAATATAGCTGGATACCCGTTTTGGGGCCCATTACAGGTGCGATAATTGCCAGTTTAATTTATTTGTATTTAAAATAATAGATGCTGCTATAGAGAAGAATCTTAATTCCTTTTAAAGATGATGTTATTGCTTAACGAGCTTCTGTATTTTATTAAAACGTCGCTTTGCGACAACCCGAAAATTCAATTTTAACCTTTTTTAACTTCACAAGAATTATGAATACTATAAATAAAATCCTTGTTCCATTTGATTTATCCCCGGCATCGGAACGTGCTTTACAATATGCGCTTCATTTTATAACCCAAAATGACACCCCTGAAATCATAACCTTATATGCTTCCAGTACATCGGATGATGACGTATTGAAAGAAGTACTACAAGAAAAGATTTCAGATATAAAGAAACCATTTCCTTATGCATCAAAATTCAATATCGAATTAGTAATACGAAGAGAATTATTGGTCGATAGTATGTTGAAAGAACAAAAAGAGAACGACATAGATCTCATTATTATGGGAACTAAAGGTAGTGCTGAGGATGAAGAAAGTACCTTCACCAATACTTCACGACTTGTTTTAGAAGCGGATTGTCCTGTCTTGGTAGTCCCGGAAAAAGTCGGAGAGTTTCAAGTTGGTAAGATTGCTTTGGTATTAGGTAAAGATGAAATTGATGACCCTACTGCTTTAGGGACATTATTGGAAATCGCAAGAAGGTTTGACACTCAAGTTCATGTATTGACGATTTGTAATGAAGACGGTACTTACGGGTATTCGGTAACCGACGAGAAAAACGAAAATACAATCAGCTATTACTTGGAGAAGTTTTATTCCCATCACATGTTTATGGAAAACACAGATGTGACCGACGGTATTTTTGATTATGTAAATAAAAAGGAGATAGATATGATAGCGATACTGCCTTCTAACCATTCCAAAAAGAATCGGCCCTCTGAAGGCAGACTCACCAAGTTCCTGACATTGCGTTCGCAAATACCTTTACTGACTTTGGATTGATAGGTGCTTCACCTAGGATTACGCTACCGTTAAAATTTAAAATACAACTATGTAAATCAATAAGAGATCTTTTATACTATTGATTTTTTTTCATGATAATGCTCATGTTTATGCTGACCTCGCATTTTTAACTTTATAAAAACTTTTAAAAATTACACCTATGGAAATACTATCGAAAGCACCAAAAAATAATGACCTTGATAAATATGGGTTAAAAGATGTTACTACATTTTGGAACCTTTCCCCGGAGACATTGCAAAAACTCACTGTAGAACAGGGAATGGGAAAAGAAACTGCAAACGGCACACTAGCTGTCAATACCGGTAAATTTACGGGCAGATCCCCGAAAGATCGCTTTTTAGTTGATGACGATTATACAAAAGATAAAGTCTGGTGGGGGCGTACGAATAAACCAATTACTCCAGATAATTTTAGTAAACTATACCATGAAGTGACCAATTATCTATCTGGAAAGTCAATATACATTCATGATGGGTATGTATGTGCCGATCCAAAATACCGAATGAATGTAAGAACCATTACAGAATACCCCTGGTCCAACTTTTTCGTTCACAATATGTTTCTTCGATTGGCGGAAAATGAAATTGCAGATTTTGAAGAAGAATGGTTGGTACTTTGCGCCCCTGGATATGAAGCTCAAGATCCCGCAGCTTTTGGGCTTCGTCAAGGGAATTTCTCCATACTTGATTTCACGCGCAAAATAGCTTTGGTGGGAGGATCTGCGTATACTGGTGAAATGAAAAAAGGTGTTTTTTCAGCATTAAACCTTATTTTACCAATAGAGAAGAATGTACTCCCAATGCATTGTTCCGCAAATGTAGGTGAAGATGGAGAAACGGCTATTTTCTTTGGATTATCCGGTACCGGAAAAACAACACTATCTGCCGATCCTAAACGTAGGTTGATCGGTGATGATGAACATGGCTGGACAGCTGAGAATACAATATTCAATTTTGAAGGAGGATGCTATGCAAAGGTGATCGACCTTACCGAAGAAAAAGAACCTGATATTTTCCGTGCGATACGTCCGGGTGCTATTCTCGAGAATGTTGTATTCAAAGAAGGAAGCAAAGAAGTGGATTATAAAAATAGTAGTATTACTCAAAATACACGAGTGAGCTATCCTATTGATCATATCGACAATATTGCGGTCCCTTCTTATGCAAAAAACCCTAAAAACATATTCTTTCTAACCGCTGATGCTTTTGGCGTTTTACCTCCAATATCAAAATTAACACCGGCACAGGCGGCCTATCATTTTATATCGGGGTATACCGCAAAAGTCGCGGGTACGGAAGCAGGGATTGTAGAGCCTGTTCCATCGTTCTCCGCTTGTTTTGGGGAGCCTTTTATGCCATTACACCCCACGGTATATGCAGAGATGCTGAGCAAAAAAATGACCGAAGCCAACGTAAATGTTTGGTTGGTCAATACCGGTTGGTCCGGTGGGCCTTACGGCGTTGGATCCCGCATAAAACTTAAATATACACGAGCTATGATATCAGCGGCAATGGAAGGTGAGCTTAATGATATTGATTATGAGCAACATCCAATTTTTGGGTTGCATATGCCAAAATATGTCCCTGGTGTTCCCTCTGAAATGTTGGACCCTATGAATACTTGGTTGCAGAAAGGGGCCTATGTTAGCAAATCCATTCAGTTAGCACATTCTTTTCATTTAAATTTTGACAAGTTTATCAATCAAGCTTCCAATGAAATTTTACACGGAGGGCCGCTGATCGACGCGCATCAGATTTTAGATCATATTTAATCGGAACGAATTCCTCGAGGCTCTGCCTCGGGGTTTCCGTTAAAATTATCGTTCCCATCAAAGCAGGAATCAAAATAACAGAATTTTGATTTCTTTTAATTAAAATGAAACCGGCAAATACCTCTATGGCCGTGCCTCGAGAATAGTCGGTTTCAAAAATAACTTTTATTCGAAAAACGTTGAATAGCTGTAATCCATTTATAGGACCAGTCAATTTAAAAAATAAGAGATATGGCCGCAAATAAATTGGTTTTTAGGAAAACAATTATCGCAGGAACCGGGCTTTTCTTATGCTTATTTTTAATTGTACACCTCTCTGCAAATTGGATTCTATTACTGCCTGAGGAAACAGCACGCGAACTGTACAATTCGTACGCTACCACATTGCGGGAGAACCTTTTCATTAAGTCGATATCCTATATTCTGTATGCTTTTATCGTATTGCATGTAATCTATGCTTTGCTCATCACAATACATAATAGAAAAGCCAAACCACAGAAATATGTGGTCAATCATTTTTTGCAAAATAGTACGTGGACCTCTCAAAATATGGGACTTATCGGGACGATGATCTTACTTTTTATCGTAGTCCATCTTGCTAATTTTTGGGCACGTGTAAAACTAGGAATGGGTGAAATTATAGAACTGGATGCTACAGGTAATTTAGATGTATATAAAGTAACCTTTTCGCTGTTTCACAATATTTACTATGTAATTTTTTATACTGTTTTAATGATTCCACTAGGACTTCATCTAAATCACGGACTTAAAAGTGCATTCAAAACACTCGGGTTTTATCATAAAAAAGGATTGCGGATTTCGGCGAAAGTTTCCCTCATATATGCAGTTATAATCTCCATCGGATTTGGGGTTATTCCATTTTTTGTATATCTCAAATAACTCATTAAGATGAAATTAGATTCAAAAATCCCGGAAGGAAGACTCGAAGACAAGTGGCGTAATTACCAGATAAAAGCGCAATTGATCAACCCTGCCAATAAAAAGAAACTAAATGTTATCGTTGTAGGGTCAGGGCTTTCTGGAGCTGGAGCTGCCGCTACACTTGCCGAACTAGGCTATGACGTGCAATGTTTTTGTTATCAAGATTCTGCCCGTAGAGCGCATTCCGTTGCTGCCCAAGGAGGTATCAATGCCGCAAAAAATTACCAACATGATGGCGATAGCGTTTGGAGGATGTTTTATGATACATTGAAAGGAGGTGATTTCAGGTCACGAGAAGCCAATACCTATAGATTGGCCGAGCTTTCTGCACCCCTTATTGATCATTTTGTGCAACAAGGCGTTCCTTTTGCCAGGGAATATGGTGGTGTATTGGTAAATCGAAGTTTTGGGGGCGTACAAGTACAACGAACCTTTTATGCCAGAGGGCAAACAGGGCAACAATTATTACTTGCCGCATATTCGCAGCTGTATAAAATGATACGTGCCAAGAAAGTAAAAATGTTTCCACGCAGTGAAATGATCGATTTAGTGGTTATCGACGGAAAAGCAAAAGGGATCATTGTTCGTGATCTAGTTACAGGTGAACTGAAACGCTATGTTGCAGATGCAATTGTATTGGCAACTGGTGGCTATTCTCGTGTTTTTAGATTATCTACACTTGCCATTGGATGTAACGGTAGTGCGATTTGGAAAGCCCATAAAAGAGGAGCCTTTTTTGCAGCGCCTAGTTTTACGCAAATTCACCCGACTGCATTACCTCAAACCAGTGAGGCACAATCCAAACTTACCTTAATGTCAGAATCCCTTAGAAATGACGGGCGTATTTGGGTGCCTAAAAAAAAGGAAGACATCAGGAAAGCAAATGATATACCGGAAAAAGAACGGGATTATTACTTAGAACGCCGCTATCCGAGTTTTGGGAATTTAGCACCTCGTGACATTGCATCAAGAGCTGCAAAAGAACGCATCGATGCCGGATACGGTGTGGGAAGATTAAAAAATGCCGTCTACTTAGATTTCAGGCACGCAATCGATAAATTAGGTATTCAAACTATAAAAGATCGTTATGAAAATCTCTTCGGCATGTATAAAAAAATCACGGGGATTGATGCGTATAAAGAACCCATGCAAATTTCACCTGCCGCGCATTTCTCCATGGGCGGGTTGTGGGTAGATTATGAATTAATGACTACCATCCCTGGACTATATGCAGTGGGAGAATGTAATTTTTCCGATCATGGTGCCAATCGTCTGGGAGCAAATTCATTATTGCAGGCCAGTATCGATGGTTATTTTATATTACCGAATACGATCAATAATTATCTGGCAGGTGCTTTAGAAGAAGATATTCCGACCACCGACCATATCGAATTTGAAAAGGCCGAAAAGGAAGTACGGGTTATCATAGACCGAGTTTTGAATATCAATGGCACCAAAACTGTAGACCATTTCCATAGAGAATTAGGGAAAGTCATGTGGCAAGAATGTGCAATGAGCCGTAATAAAAAGGGGTTGGAAAAAGCGATACTCCAAATAAAAACGTTAAAGGATGAATTCTGGAGTGATGTAAAAGTTACGGGAAGCGGTAATGAACTTAATACCGAACTAGAAAAAGCCCTGCGACTGGCCGATTTTATGGAGATGGGAATTTTAATGTGTACAGATGCACTAGAACGTGAAGAGTCGTGTGGAGCACATTTTAGGGAAGAATTTCAAACCGAAGACGGTGAAGCTGTACGTGTAGATGAAAACTATTCCTATGTGTCTGCCTGGGAGTACGATGAAGGTGATTTTAAATTACACAAAGAAGAACTGGAATTTGAATTTGTACAACCTTCGGTAAGAAGTTATAAATGACATATAATGAAAGTTACATTTAAAATTTGGAGACAAGAGAACCGGAATACCAAAGGAGCAATAAAAGAATACAAGGTAGATGGGTTAACAGAAGATATGTCCTTTTTAGAAGCATTGGATCACTTAAACGAATTACTCGTTCTTAAAAACGAAAAAGTTATCGCATACGAGTATGACTGTAGGGAAGGTATCTGCGGGCAATGTGGTGTTTTTATAAATGGTCGTGCTCACGGTCCACATGATAATATCACAACATGCCAACTGCACATGCGCAGTTTTAAAGATGGGGATACTATTGTTGTAGAACCATGGAGGGCTGCTTCTTTTCCGGTACTAAAAGATTTGATCGTAGATCGTTCTGCATTTGACCGAATCATGGAACAAGGGGGATATATAACCGCAAAAACAGGGACCGCACCAGAGGCCAATGCCATTCTTATTCCTAAAGAGGTATCCGACAGTGCTATGGATGTCGCGGCCTGTATTGGATGCGGTGCTTGTGCAGCTACCTGTAAGAACGCGTCCGCGGCCTTATTTGCATCGGCTAAAATCAACCATCTTAACAACTTGCCGCAAGGACATCCTGAAGCGCACAAACGAGTACAGGAAATGACCTATCAAATGGAACTGGAAGGATTTGGCAGTTGTTCCTTTACAGGTGCTTGTGAGGTAGAATGTCCAGAGGGGATTTCAATAACCAACATAGCAGAAATGTACGCTAAATATACCAAAGCAAAATTATTTGGCTAAATTGAGTCAACAACTTCGAGCAAACCCACGAAGTAAGCTTCCAAAAAAATATTTTGTTTTCGCAGGCGAACCTCGGGTAATCAAACCCTCTACGAGGGGTTTAAAAAAGGTCTATGGCTACTTGTATACTTGCAAACTTTTGATCGGTATTCCACAAAGCCGTTGCAGACACGGGGAGATAAATATCCTGGTAAACTTTTACATCCCTGCTATAAATAATCCCAAAATTATTTAGGACTTTATCTCCATAAAAGTGGGCGTCATTAACGAAGGAAAATGCTGCTGCAATGGACACTCCAAAAGAAGAATGTTTCTTTTTAAAAATATTATAACTAAGTTCTACATAATTGGTAAATGCATTTTCTAATTCTCCGCCATCTGCAACATAGGTGTCTCTACCTAAGAGAATAGTACTCCAGGAAGTTTTTAAAGGAATCTTTTGAAATGTATATGCTAATGTCAAATCTACAAAGTGGGATGTAGTGGATCTATCATAATCAAAAACTTCTGCATCCGGAAAGTCACTATAATTATTAATATCCCATAACGCTATTGAAAACCCATGAGTAGCATAGCTAATATAATAGTCAACCTCGGTATAGTCTCCATTGAATCCTGCACCGCCCCAAAACCCCGTATCGAATTTACCGTTCTTTGAAGTATAATGTAAAAGAGCTCCGGTCATAGGAGCGTCGGTAACCCTAAGCCCTCTCCACAAGTGCATGTTTTTTACCTGTAAATTAAAATCAATAGGTTTATAGGAAACTGCTTCTGTAGGGTTTTCAGTCTCATCTTGTGCATTTAAGGCACTAAAAGAGAGCCAAAATAACAGGACGATCTGTATATACTTAGAATTTTTGACTTTTTTCATGCTCGTGTTTTTAATTCTTTTTCATTAACATATCCAAAATAAAAAACCAAGTTTTTATATGTACCCGTATTCAATTGATTATGAGATCAATAATTTTTTTTGAATGTGCTGAATTTCTTTTCAGAAAAACCAAAGGACTAAAAATATGCTTCAAACACGTTGAATACTATGATATTCATCAGTGTTATATGTTCAATAATATTCTATAAAACTAGAAGAGCTCGGTGCAAGAACATTGAGCGAGAACCTCTAAACAATCCTAAAAATTGCCCGCTACCCGATGGAGAAGGAAATCATCATTAGCCGGTTATTGGCGGTACTTGATCCTAGCAAAATATGAATCAAAATCCGCAGTCTTAATAAATGATTACAGCAGATTTAACAAATAGCACAAGTGCAAGAGTACTCATGAACCATTACCACGAACACTTAGCCCATCTATTGCAGAGGAAATCCCATTTAATTCCTAAAACTTTTTGTTTTAATCGTACTGACAATACAATTATCAGCTATACATCGGATGGTTATAAAATCTCTACGCTGCGAAAAACAACATGGTCACCACCGTACAACTAGAAGAAATACAATCTAAGTTAAATTGGGAGTCGGCTATGGTGCATGGTATTTTTGAAAAACTTTAAGTCAGCATTGCAAAGCAAAAGCTAGACCTATTTATCAAAGGCGTTAAAAACATTATAAAACAGGAAAAAGTCGAGTTTAGCAACGAAATTTCAAGTAAATTATAGTACGGAGGAATTCTTATTTATTCCCGTATTAAAATACTGTCATTTATGGAAAAACAGAGGAAAGATGAACGCCACATCAATAATGGGACAGAGTAATAACGTAATTTAAAAAAACATAAAATGGGAAAATTGATATTGGTAAGACATGGAAAAAGTGAGTGGAACCTGAAAAATATATTTACAGGATGGACGGATATCGACCTTGCCGCGGAAGGCATTGAAGAAGCCAAAAATGCGGGTGAGATTTTGAAACGCAATACTATTGAAATAGATATATGTTTTTCCTCCTACCTAAAACGCGCCATCCGCACGGCTTGGATTTTATTGGAAACGGCCGAACAGATGCACGTGGACACCCGTTACCATTGGAAACTGAACGAACGGCACTACGGGGATTGGCAGGGTAAGAATAAGGAAGAGGTGCGCAATTCGATAGGGGAAGATTACTTTTTGAATGTTCGAAGGGGATATGACGCGCCGCCCCCGATTCTATCCAAGGAAGATGAGCGAAATCCGAAATTTGATCCGAAATATAGCCGGGTAAATCCCTCTGTGCTGCCCTTGGGCGAATCATTAAAGGATACCTCGAAAAGGGTCGTCAATTACTTTTTTGAGGCAATTGCGGCCCAATTGGCAAAGGATAGGACTATACTTATCTCCGCACACGGAAATTCATTGCGCGCCTTGATAGCGCATCTAGAACATATTTCGACTCTCGATATTGAAAAAGTGGAAGTTAATACTGGGGTTCCTCATCTCTATGAATTTGATGGCAATCTGAACATATTGAATCATCACCGATTAAAATAGGGAAACAACTACTTTAGAAATCCTTAAAATAATCAGAATGATCGCTCTTAAAATAATTCAAAAAGCTGCAAGAGCACTATGGCGGTAAGAACAAACTGAGATGTTAAGTCATGCTAAAACAAACAATTTACAAATTATCAATTTCCTTGATGGTTATATGGGGATGTAACGACGATGACCAAAGTCCAGAACAGGTTAATCTGTTATTTACTGAAGATAATCTTGCAGGAGATTGGAAAAGGATGGCCGAATTTAAAGGGCGGCCCAATGATTCATTGGGATTGTCGGAACCAACAGAAGATCTATTTGCCCAATTCGAAAATTGCCGAAAAGATGATATAATCCGATATGTCAAGGCAACACAGCAAGAAGGAAACACTTATTTCTGGGGAATCGGGGAAGTGGCATGTCATAACCAGATAGCCAACTCATTTATAGAAATTGGCACTTGGACTATTCAGGAATCAGGGAAACTAAACCGCTTTTATTCGGATGTTGGCGAACCCTATATCGTAGTCTTATTAACGGGTAAACAATTGCGTATTCGAAAAGAATCGGGTACAAAAGAACCGGAAGGGGTCATTTACGAATTTACGGAGTATGTGCGGTCGAAATAGTGAAAAAAACTGAGGGAAAAGACGTAACCAAAGGACACTATCCCAACAAGTGTGTAAGTTTAGACTAACAGGGGTTTGACTTTTATTTAAAGCCGGATCCTTTTTTCATAGATCGCAAGGAACTGGTTCAGGATGATGCATCGTCCTGATGGGCATCTACCATTTCTTGGTGGCCTACCTTGTGACCAAATATTCGGATTTCATTTCCGCGTCGTCGGTCGGGAAGGAGAGCTTGTTCTTGGTGTACCTCCTGATCTTTCGGTTGAGGTTCTCGATAAGGTTGGTGGTATAGATAATCTTCTGTATCTCCAAGGGGAACTCGAAGAACACGGTAAGTTCGTCCCAGTTCTCCCTCCAGCTCTTGATTGCATAGGGATTTGCCTACCGTTTATTGGCGGAGCTCTCCAAGGGAGCTTTTCATTGGGGGCGTTGTATTTTGTCACTTGCCCATATACTGTACGGCACATTCAAGGGCGGATCTGGCCGTTTTTGAAAAATCGAAAAGAACGAGAATGGTCGCGATTTTCTTCATGATCCACACTTTTTAATGGTTCAAGAAAAAATAGTCAGTGACTTTTGCAGAAAATATGACAATTATCATGTCATAGGAAAATAGGTCTTTTTAGTATTGTGTTCGAGAAAGAAAACTTCATTTTAGCGCAGGAATTTTCAATGGATATAGGGTCTATATGCCTTCTTTAAATTTTAGGTTATGAAGGGGTTACGATTTCGGAAACATTTAAAAACGTATGGTAAAATGCTTTCTTTTGATTTGGACTAAGTACCTTTTGGATGCATTGCCCTTATGGGTTTTTGGAAAAGTAATCGAACCCCTATTCCCGAACGCGATGAACCGCCATAAATGAAGCCTACCATGTTCTTCCACCCTTTTCGATTCATTTGGCCCAATGGGATTTTTGTATTGGCTTCCCTGCTTCTTATCACGGCGAAACTTTCAGGGCAAACCACTCAAACAATCGAATCGGAAACCCGAACGCTCCAATTCTACCTGAAATACGATAAGACCCGTTGGTTCGCTTTCCATACCTATGCCCAACTGTGGACACGACTGAACGATAACAATCCGGGAAGCCTTGTTTCCGAAGAGCTTCAAGACCGAACCTTTGATATTTCGGTACGGCGATTCCGGTTGGGCTTTCAGGCGCAGCTTAGCGAAAGACTTTTGATCTATTCACAACTGGGCATCAACAACCTCAATTATTTATCGCCGCGCGGCACATCGTTGGACCTTTTGGATGCCTATGCAGAATATTCCTTTTCGCGATCGATATCCATTGGTGCGGGAAAAACGGCTTGGACGGGACTTTCAAGATACTCCGCCCCCAATACTTCAAAACTGCTTTCCTACGATCTTGTATTGCTCGCCCTGCCAACGGATGACGAAACCGACGATCTTATTCGAAAGCTGAGTATATATGCCAAAGGAAAACTGGGCCAACTGGATTATCGGTTGGTGGCCTCCAAACCTTTTTCTCCGGGCAATAGTCCCAATTTTGACGGGGAGCTGACAGAAAATGTAGCCAAGTTCAACGATAAGAGCAATGAGGGTGTTTATTCCAGCTATCTAAAATGGGAATTCCTAGACGCCGAACCGAACGACATTCCATTTTCCGACGGTACCTACCTCGGCAAAAAAAACGTATTGAGTATTGGTATAGGAGCGGAGTTTCAAAATGATGCACTGTCATCCTTACAAAGCGGAAGGGAACAAGACCACGATATGATGCTATGGACCGTAGATATCTTTTTGGATAAACCTATCGACACCAAAAAGAATACGGTACTGACAGCCTATTTGGGCTACTATAATTACGATTTTGGACCCAACTATATTCGGAATACCGGCGCGAACAACCCTATAAAAGAGGTCGATGCCAACCTTGCCTCGTTCAACGGGCCGGGAAATGCCTTTCCCGTAGTGGGTACGGGAAGCTCTTTTTTCGGCCAGGCGGGATATTTATTTCCAAAAATGGGCAATAGCGAAGACCGTGGGCAACTACAGCCCTACGTATCTCTTCAATACTCCAATTTCGAACGACTGAAAAACCCTATGTTTTACTATGATATTGGAATCAATTGGTTGCTCAAGGGGCATCTTTCCAAGTTTTCCCTCAATCTTCAGAACCGTCCCATTTTTCAATCGACCGCACAAGGTCTCGAATCGAATGATCGAAACTGGTCGGCGGTACTGCAATATATCATACGATTGGAATGAGACCGAACCGAATCTTTTATATGATACTTTTTCTTTTCCTGAACAGTGCCGGAACAGTTTCCGTTATGTCCCAAAAGAAATCGGGCAATGAACCGCTACGTTTATACTTGAATGCCAATGGAACCCAGTGGCTACAGTTCAGTTCGTACTTGCAACTTTGGGGGCGGGTCAACGAGAACAATCCTGGTAGCACCGTAAACGATGAATTGGAAAACGTAACCACCGATATCTCGATACGCCGATTTCGATTGGGGGTTTCCTCCTCGCCTTGGGCGAAAACCTATGTTTCGTTTCAATTAGGGGTCAATAACCTGAACTATCTTTCCCCCCGCGGCACGTCGGTCGATCTATTGGATGCCTACGTACAATACGATTTTTCCGAATATTTGGGAATAGGCGCCGGCAAATCGGCTTGGAACGGGCTATCGCGCTATACCTCACCCAGTTCTTCCAAACTTATGGGGTACGACCTCACTTTCGTTGCCCTTCCGACCCTTGACAGTACCGATGACTTGATCCGAAAATTAAGCCTCTTTGCCAAGGGAAAGATAGGTGCCTTTGACTATCGCCTTGTGCTGGCAAAGCCATTATCGGTGCGGAACAGCAGTTCATTCAACCCAGAACCTGCGGAGAAATTGGCACGTTTTACCGATAACCGGCCGAAGCTACAGTATTCAGGCTACTTAAAATATGAGTTTTTGGAACGGGAGAGCAATACGAGTCCTTTTCACACCGGCACTTATCTCGGTGGTAAAAAAGTGTTGAACCTCGGAGCGGGCTTTACGTTTCAGGCCGATGCGCTTTGGTCATTGGAAGATGGCGACGAACGCTATCACGATCTAAAGCTTTTCGCCTCGGATATTTTCTTAGATCTTCCCCTAGGTTCCAACAAACAAAAGGCTATTACCTGTTATTTGGGATATTTCAACTTTAATTTCGGGCCGAATTACATACGGCTTTTAGGAGCCAACAACCCCACAAATGGCGTTCGGCCCGAAATGGCCTCCTTTAACGGGAGGGGTAATGCATTCCCTGTATCAGGAACGGGCGAGGCGGTCTTTGGGCAATTCGGTTATCTTTTTCCCAAAATGGGTGCCGGCGGTAGCATGGGGCGGTTACAACCTTATCTTTCAGGGCAATATTCGGAGTTTGAGGGTTTCGCAAATTCCATCGTTCAATATGACCTTGGCGTAAACTGGTATTTTAACGGACACCTGTCCAAACTTTCGTTCAACGCCCAGAACCGGCCTATTTTGTTCGATTCGGGAAATGGTTTAGCGGCGCAAGATCGCAAATGGATGCTCGTACTGCAATATCAGTACAGGATGGAGTAAGGGTTGTTTAAGGGACGACCATCAAAACCAAAAATCGGTCCTTGGGCGACCTCCCGGTAAACTTTACGGGGTCGATACAGAGCGTTCCGTTTTCGGTTTCGGTGCCCATACCTTTATCCACCGTCAATTTTTAAAAGGTATCCCCGTCCAAATTTCAATGTGCAGTGATGTCTTACAACCCGGATTTTTAAGGTCTTTGTTTTGAGCTGTTTTTATATGGTGTTTCTTCCATAATAATTAGGTTTCAGTGTCGTTATCCTGTCGTCATTACAGCTGAGCCCATTGAGCGAATGGGGACATAGTTTATTGATTAAATCGTTTTAATTTAATCAATGGCCAGTACGGGCACTTGGGAGTGTACTGCCAAAAATCGTGTCAACTGTCCTTCGGAAGGTTCGCCGTGCATTGCATGGTTTCTGGGCAGGATGGCGATGAGATCGATATCGTTTTTCGACACATAGGTCAATATCCCCTTGGCCACGTCCTTGTTATTGATAAAAACACGTTCCGCATAAAAATTTTCAAGATAGTACTCCACCGTATTCTCATTTTTTTCCTCTTCCTCGGAATAGCCGTAGCTGCCGGGGCGGTTCTTTACCGTTACCACATGGACCTTGGCGTTGAACCTTCGGGCAAACTTTAACAATATTCCCAAGGCTTCGGTATCGTCTATTTCTTCTTTTCCCAGCACTAGGGCAATGCACCGCATCCGGAAGTCAATGTTGCCTTTGGGCACTACCAAAACGGGGCAGTCAGCTGCCAAGACAAGCTTTGAGGTGTTTGTCTCATCCGAATTACCATCCATTCGGGAGCCTAAAGTACCCATGATGACTAGGTCGATTTGCCTGGTTTTTTGAATATCCAACAGCGACTGCGTCAACGATCCACCTTGTATTTTCCATTCCAATTTGTTTTTGAGCATCGGCCTGTATTTCTCCTCAAGCTTTGCGAAATTTTCGGGAAGCAATTCGAAATTGCTATGTCCGGAGATATAGGCCAAAATAATCTTTGTGTCGCCATTTCGTCCTATGAAGGCTACAGCGTATTCCAGTGCCCTTTTTGCACTTTCCGAAAAATCGAAGGGAATGAGAATAGTCGAAATTTTATCCATGATGCAAGGGTTTTTATTAATTGTTATAGACAAAATTACATGTCGATTGAGGCTCTAAAAATGACCATGGTCATACACTGTTGAAAAAATTTACGCTATAATTGATTCTTGAAAACAGGGAAGGTAAATTAGCGAAATATGGATTTAGTAGCAGGAGTAGATATCGGCGGTACCAAGACCAAGATCGGTCTGGTGGGCCAAAACGGCGAGTGCCACGAACAGCTATTTTTCAGAACACAGGAGTTTGAGAGTTTCGATGATTTTTTGGTTAGGATAAAGGATGGCATCGATGAACTTAAGGCAAAGATAAAGTCGCCAGTCAACCTGATCGGCTGCGGTATCGGAGCGCCCAATGCATCGAGCCGGAACGGCACCATCGAAAATGCCGCCAACCTCAAATGGAAAGGTTCGGTGCCGCTACTCGAAAAATTGAAGCAACGCATCGACCTGCCCATGAGGATCATGAACGATGCGAGTGCAGCGGCCTTGGGAGAAATGCTTTTCGGAAACGCCAAGGGCATGAATGACTTTATCGTCATCACTTTGGGCACCGGTTTCGGCGCGGGCATCGTCGCCAACGGAAAACTCATCGAGGGCTACGACGGTTTTGCCGGAGAGCTAGGCCATATCGATATGACCTTGGGAGATGGTCGATTGACTGGTCTCGGTATAAGGGGCGGACTGGAAGCCTATGTTTCCGCCACAGGCCTAAAACGCACCATAACACATATGCAAAGTAAGTATATGGACGAGAGCAGGTTCCGCAACATCGCCTATAACGACCTGCACGGCGAGGACATTACCAAGGCCGCCGAGGAAGGCGATCCCATCGCCTTAAAAGCCTTTGATTTTACCGCCAAAACCATGGCCTTGGCATTGGCCAACTTCACGGCCTTTACCCAGCCCGAGGCCTTCTTTTTGATGGGCGGCCTGGTCAATACCGGCAAATGGTTGATGGAACCCCTTCAGACCTATTTTGAGGAATATCTGTTGGAAGTGTACAAGGGGAAGGTAAAAATCCTGACTTCCGGTATGGAGGGAAAGACCGCTGCCATTTGTGGGGCAGCCGCATTGATTTGGGAGGAACGCCGGTAACGGAGCAGAAATCGAAATACCTCCCATTGGAATACCTTTAAAAAAAGGATAACCATCTACTGCAACACAATCCGCTCCTCCATTTCTATAATCCTATTGGTTTTTCATGATAATCGCGGTCTTGGGTCGCGATAAAAAGTGGGCAACATTGCAATGCCCAAACCGGGTTCTTAATCTGTTTACGTGATCGGCCAAGGTTGTACTCACCGATAAAATGGAACATCTCCAAGGCAAAAAGGCCAATGCCGTGGCCAAAACGATGTCGATCCGCCCCGTACCGGACATACGATAAATAAGATTGTAAAGATCAAGGTACTTATTCCCAAGGCCGGCATCCGGCTCGTCCTTTATTCCAATCAGTTCGATACCTAGTTGTTAAACGAGCCTCAATTTTTGGCCCTGCTTCGTTAAATAAAATATAAAGAAGTAATTTTAAGCTATGCGCGTTTTCGAAAAAAATAGCAACATTTTTAAGTTATTGTCCGAAGCGGTTTCAGAGGGCATTATCGTCATCAACGAGGAACAACTGATCGTGGCCGCCAATACGCGGGCCAGTGCTATGTTCGGCTATGAAAACGAAGCGCTCGTTGGCGAACCCTTGGAGGTCTTGATTCCGCAAACCTATAGCAAAGCCCACCAAACCCATGTCTCCGGATTTTATCGGAAACACGAACAGAGGCGAATGGCAGAAGGTCGTACCCTCTTCGGGTTACGAAAGAACAAAGACCAGTTTCCGTTGGAGGTCGGTCTCAATCCGTTTGTGCTCTATGGAAACACCTATGTGCTGGCCCTGGTCATCGATGTCACCGAACGGAAAAAAATCGAGGAAAGCCAAAAAATGAAGACCGCTGCCCTAGAAGCGGCCCTTAACGGTATTACCATTACAGATGCGTTACAAGAGGACAATCCCATCATCTATGCAAACACCGCCTTTGAAAAAATTACGGGATACGCAAAAGAGGAAATACTCGGTAGAAATTGTCGGTTCCTACAAGCTGGGGACCACGATCAAGAAGCCGTAAAAAAAATGTATGGTGCCATAAAAGAGGGCAAGGGCTGCCATGTACAGCTACGCAACTACAAAAAAGACGGTACGTTGTTCTGGAACGAGGTCTCTATCAACCCCATCGCCGACGAATCGGAACGGATAACCCATTATGTGGGCATTCAGAACGATATTACCGAGCGCAAGATGGCCGAACAGGAAATCGGGCATTTGGCCCGCATCTTTGATGAATCGCTAAACGAAATCTATGTCTTCGATGCACATACGCTGCAATTTATAAACGCCAATTACGGCGCACAGAAAAATACGGGTTATGTAATGGCGGAGTGTAAAAAAATGACCCCACTTGACCTAAAACCGGAATTCTCTGAGGATAAGTTCAGAAAACTGATATCCCCTCTACTCGACGGTTCCATGGAAAAAATGGATTTTGAGACCGTCCATCGGCGAAAGGACGGTACCACCTATCCAGTAGAGGTTCACCTGCAAATATCGTCGTTGGGCGACAAGCAGGTAATCGTGGCCATTATTCTGGATATTTCAGATCGTAAAGACTACACCCAAAAACTCGAAAAGACCGTTGAGCGACGAACGGAACAGCTAAAAAAAGCTCTGGAAACCGAAAAGGAACTGAACGATCTCAAGACCAAATTCCTCTCCTTGGTATCGCATGAATTCAAAACGCCCCTGAGCGGTATTTTGACTTCCACCATTTTAGTGGGAAAATATACCGAGAAAGACCAGCAAGAAAAAAGGGAAAAGCACTTGAAGACCATCACTGGAATGGTACACCACCTGACCCAAATATTGGACGATTTCCTGTCCATGGAGCAATTGGAAAAAGGTAAGGAGGTCTACCACCATTCCGAATTTTCGTTGAGCAAGCTGGTCAACGAAGTCATCTACAATGCGAATATGCTGCTCAAAAACGGGCAACGGATCAACTATCCGCAGAATATCGATGATGTAAGTATCTGCCAGGACGAAAAAATAATGGCCCTTGTGCTGACCAACCTTTTGACCAACGCCGTAAAATATTCCCAAGAAGATACAGAAATAGATTTAAAGGTAGATTTAATGGCGGATAAGATTATTATTCATGTTAAGGATCAAGGCATCGGCATCCCTGAAAAAGACCAAAAACATATTTTCGACCGCTATTTTAGGGCTGAAAACGTATTGACGACCCAAGGTACGGGCATCGGGCTCAATATGATAAAGGCGCATGTGGAGAATTTAGGAGGAAGTATTTTCTTTATTAGCAAACAAAACAAAGGGAGTACTTTTACAGTGGAACTACCTTTGGGAAAAGCCCCCTAGCCCACAAAGGGGAAATAATGACGGTTTTTAAAAAGTGGGCAGTTGCAGTTGGCTGTGAAAAAGTTAGGAGTTCAGAATTATGCGTTTAAAGAAGATATTACTTATCGAAGACGATACCGTGCTACGGGAAAATACGGCCGAACTGTTGGAACTTTCCAATTATGAAGTACGAACGGCGGCCAATGGAAAAAAGGGCGTACAACTGGCCATGGAATACCTTCCCGATGTAATCGTCTGTGATATCATGATGCCCGAACTGGACGGTTATGGGGTTTTGGAGGCGCTATCACAAGATGCCAAGACAAAGTACATCCCTTTTATTTTCCTTTCGGCAAAGACGGAGCGAAAAGATGTTCGAAAGGGCATGCAACTGGGCGCCGACGACTACTTGACCAAGCCCTTTGAGGAGGCCGAACTGATAGGTGCCATCGAGAGTAGGCTGGCGAAAATGGCGATATTAAAAGACGGAAGTACAGGAAAACCCCGTTCAGAAAAGTCTTTGGGCACATGGCCCAAGACCATTCACCACCTCAAAAACTACATAGACGACCATGGGCAGGAATACAGTTTCGGTGTGGGAGAAAACATCTACCGAGAGGGCATGTATTCCACTACGTTCTATTTGGTACTAAAGGGAATCGTAAAGACCCATAAACTGGACAGCAATGGCAAGGAACTGATTACGGGCATCTACAGGCCCGATGATTTTTTCGGTTTTATTTGCTTTACGGGGCCCACCACCCATACCGAATATGCCACCGCTATGGAAACGACCAAGTTGGTCGGTATAACAACGAAAGAAGTTAAACATCTTCTGGAAAGAAACCACGGCCTGACGATGGAACTGATGCAATTTCTTTCCGGGAATCTTTCCAAAACCAAAGAACAATTGCTAGAAATGGCCTACGGGTCCGTCCGCAGGAAAACGGCCAGTACCCTCCTCAAATTTGCCGAAAAATTGCAAAAAGACCCGAAGGGCAACCTACACGTACTACGTAGCGATCTTGCCGGCGTGGCAGGTGTGGCCACCGAGACCTTGATCCGTACCCTTTCCAGTTTTAAAAAGGAAGGCCTCATCCAGATCGAGGGCCGCAATCTCAGGATCGTTGATGTGGATAGGTTGAGGCGAGTGGATTAAATTTTTCTCCTTCCGAACATGACCATAATCATATTATGTGGGTTTTGAAGGCTTTAATTTTACGGCAATACCAAAATTTAGGCTGGAATGAAGCAGATCTTGATCCCCACCGATTTCTCCGACAACGCATGGAACGCCATAAAATACGGCCTTGAAATGTTCAAAAAAACGCGATGTACTTTTTACCTCATGCACGTCAACACTATTCCACACTATTCTGGTGCGGGGATGGCGGTAGGTGCAGCGGGTGAAAACATTAATACTATCATTCTAAAGGATAGCAAAGAAAAACTTCGGCGATTGTTGGATCGCATAAAAAAGGAGATCCCCCTGAATACCGGACATACTTTTGTTCCCCTCGCCCTCTTCGATATTTTTGTGGATGCCATAAAACGGCAATCTGAAAACAAAAGGATCGACCTGATCATTATGGGTACCAAAGGCGCAACGGGGTTAAAAAAAGCTACCATCGGAAGCAATACCGGCGATGTGATCACTAGGGTAAAATGTCCGTTATTGGCAATTCCCGAAAATGCGGAATATGCCGCTCTCAAGGAAATCGCATTTCCTACCGATTACCAGATCGGTTACGATATGAATGTATTGGATACTCTGATCGAAATGCTTGCGATGAACAAGACCAAACTCAGCATTTTGCATATCTCTAAAACTGTAAAGGAGTTGAGCGAGGAGCAACATAACAACAAGAATTTTCTTCACGACTATCTCGTAGATGTCGATCATAGTTTTCATTCGGTAACAGGCCAAAGTCTTGAAACTGCTATCCAACACTTTGTCGAAAGCAGGGATATTGATATGATTGCTATGGTTGCCAAGAACCTAAATTTCTTCCAACGGATTTTATTTCGACCGGAAGTGGAGAAGATCAGCTATCATACCGAGGTGCCTTTTTTGGTGCTACATGAATGAAAAATATTTCAGGTTTCCCTGGTTTCAAGCTTAAGATCAAGAAAAATAGTTGGTCAATAGTAAGGGGGGCTTTATTAAAGGGGGGTACCCTGAATACGACCGCCCCATTTTTTAAACTGACGAATATCACGGTTTTTGACTGGTGCCCCAATTATTTTGGCCCAATCTAGAATTTTAAAACGATGAAAAAAATAATCCTACCAACCGATTTTTCCGAAAATGCGTATAATGCCATCCGTTATGCAGTACAGTTGTTTAATGATGTGCAGACTACTTTTTATTTGCTCCACACCTATACCCCGGCCATCTACCAGACGGAATATGTATTGCAAAGTCCCGGTCAGATCGGGCTGGGCGATTCATACCAAGAAAGTTCCCAAAGCCGACTGGAAGAACTGAAAACCAAGCTCGAAGAAGAATTCGATGATCCAGCACATATTTTTATACCCCATAGCGCCTTGAATTTTTTGGTAGACGAAGTAATTCAGACCGTAAAAAACGAAAAGGCCGACCTTGTTATCATGGGTACCCAAGGGGCAACGGGGGCGAAAGAATTATTGTTGGGCACGCAAACAGTACATGTCATCAAAAAAGCGACCTGCCCGGTTATCGCGGTACCTTCAGGCCATGAGTATGAAAATCCAACGAAAATCCTCTTTCCGACCGATTATGAGATCGATTATCAAAAAGAACAGTTGCAACAACTTTTGAACATTGCTATAAGCCATAGTGGCGATATAGAGATAATACACGTTTCCTCGGGCTTTGACTTGACACAAAATCAACTGAAGAACAAACAAAAACTAAAGGATGTTCTTAACGGGATTGCCCACCTGTTCCACGATTTGCCGAGCCAGGAAATAATTACTGCCATTAACGGTTTTCAGGTAAAGAAACGAACGAACCTCTTGGTCATGGTACAGAACAGGCATACTTTTTTGGAGCGGTTGTTCATTGAGCCTACCATTAAAAAGATAGGGTTTCATATTACCTTTCCCTTTATGGTCATTCCACATTTAGATAAATAGTATTTATTTGCAATCGTAGATCGCTAAGAGATATTAAAAATTTAATCAAAAATGCCACCACATTCATTATTTATAGCATAGAACTCATTGAAAAATTAAAATCAAGCACTTCTAATATGAAATGATTCTTTGATAATGATTTCAATATCTTCCTTCAAAAAGTTTGAACTGTGTCCTCTTGAGGTCACATTAAAAGCCTGCAAGTTTTTGCAGGCTTTTTAAATATCAGATTTACCTACAGGCAAATAGGTTTCGGCTCTGAGGGTTGGGCATTCAAACCCCTGTCTGCCGACAGACAGGCTCCTGTAGTCACAGATAAAGAAAAAGCAGACATTTTGCCTGCTTTTTTTACTTATTGCTGTAATTCAAACAAACTGAGGGCATCATCGTATTACTGGCCAAATCATCGACTTGTATTGTTAGTGGGAGCTGTCACATATTTTATTTTATCGAATAGTTATTGTTGTTCTTCCATTTGAGGAGTATGGATGGATATCCACTTGCGAATAGGCCGTTTGAAGAAATGGAAGTGGTTTTGAAGGCAAGAAAAATGATTAATTTGAATTTTATGGTACATCCATGAAAGGAATAAAAAAACCTTCGGACTAATCCCAACAAGACCGTCGGATTTTCCAAGTTGGTTTTATGGAACATCACTATACAGATATGAAAAAAACAATTTTCGCTCTCTTTTTGATGCTTGGGGCTTTGGTCCAGGCACAGACCATTGATTACAACATCCAAAAGGGCTACGCCGCCAATGGATATGACGTGGTGTCCTATTTTTCAGGCAAGGCCCAAGAAGGACTCAAGGAATACACCACTACTTATGATGGCGTAAAATATAAGTTCATAAGCCAGTCCAATATGGAAAAGTTTACTGCGGACCCCCAAAAATACCTACCTGAATATGGCGGTTACTGCGCCTATGCCGTGGCTGTTTCTGGGAAAAAAGTAAAGGTGGACCCGGAAACTTTTGAGATCAGGCAGGGGAAATTGTACCTGTTCTACAATGTCGGTAAAACCAATACGCTGGACTTGTGGCTCAATGAATCTCCAAATGAACTGAAGGCCAAGGCAGATGGGAACTGGAAAAAGATAAAGAATCCGTAACATTCCGAGCAAATCCAAGTCTAACGGTTAGGGTTCCTCTGTTGTTGAGATACAAAGTATCCTTGTTTCGGGGCCCTGTTAACCATTAATTCCCAATATGTCCGACTACGCAAAAGTCTGTTTGTATGGTTTATTGATCAGCTTCGTTGGGGCACTGCCCTTTGGAACACTGAATCTCACGGCTTTCGATATTGCGGCATCCCAAGGGTTGGTATCGGCAAGCTGGTTCGCTTTGGCTGTGATCCTAGTGGAACTTTCGGTGGTCAGGCTTGCCCTATATGGCAGTGAAAGATTGCATCTGGGGAAAAGAGCCATGGGCTACATACTTCCTCTTGGCGTTGTGTTGTTGCTCTACCTGTCGCTGACCAGTTTTTTGGACATGTCCAGAATGCAGACTACAGATTCCACTGCTGATTTCTTTCCACAGATAAAATCGACCTTTGTGCTCGGACTGTTGCTGAGCGCCCTGAATCCCTTGCAGTTCCCTTTTTGGCTGACGTGGAACAAAGTGCTGGACCATAAGGGAATTTTACAGAACACAAGCCTTCATTATATATTTTATATTATGGGAATCGGTTTGGGTACCCTTACCGGATTGGGAATTTTTATTGCTATGGGGAAATTCATCTTTTCCAACTACGACCAGTACCATGACATCACAAATCTTTTTATGGGACTATTGTACCTTGGATTTTCTTTCTATCTTATGTTCATTATCATCAAAAAACGAATTAATTACAAAATCGAGTAAGTATGTTCAAATCTTCCTTGGATACCCTTGAGCAGTTTAAGCACATCCTTTTGGGATTGCCCACCGATTGCTACGCACAGTCATGTAGTGTTCTCTCCGACTCCAGTATTGGCCAGCATACCCGCCATATCATCGAGCTGTACCTTTGCTTGATCAATGGCTATGAGGCCGCCGATGTTTCCTACGACCGTCGGGAACGTAATTTGAAAATCGCCGAAGAGCTCCCCTTGGCCATTGAGCAATTGACTTGGATACAGGGCCAACTGGAACGCCCCAACAAGCCCATAAAGGTCAATTATGAACTGGGAGGTGAAGATGTCTGTCTGGATTCCAATTATCACAGGGAGGTCATGTACAATCTGGAGCATACCATTCACCACCATGCACTCATTAAAGTGGGCATACAATATCTAACTGAAAAGCAGCTTCCGGAGTCCTTTGGAGTGGCCCCTTCCACCATCCAATACAGAAAGGCATGTGCACAGTAAGTTTTGTTCCCGCCGGAAAAAAATACATCATCACTTCCAATAGGGATGAGCACATATCCCGACCGTTGGCCCATGAGCCCAAGGAAGAGACCATAGGCTCCTTTAAAGTGCTTTTTCCCAAAGACCCCAAGGCCGGTGGCACTTGGTTTGCCCTCAACGAAATGGGGGCCGCTGCGGTGCTGTTGAACGGTGCCTTTGTGAGGCACAGCCCCAATGGAAACTATGCGAGGAGCCGTGGGTTGGTACTTTTGGACGTAATCGGTGCCAAAGACCCACAGAGTTTGCTCTGGAAAATGGACTTGCACAACATCGAACCTTTCACACTGATATTGTTCCATGCCGAACTATTGGAATTCAGATGGGATGGCGGACAAAAATATTTCAGACCGTTGGATAAGTCCAAAAACCATATCTGGTCGTCGGCGACCCTTTATGACGATGCTGTTATAGCCCATCGGGCCTCGTTGTTCGATGGATTTATGGAAAGAACCCATCCAGTTGAAGCATCGGATATGGTGGATTTCCATACCAACAACCATGATGATTTTCAGAACGGATTTGTCATAGACAGAAAAACGGGGTTGAAGACCTTCAGTGTCACCCAGGCCATACTGGAGCATGAAGAGCAGAGCCTTTTGAAGCACATCGACCTGCTGAACGACAAGGTCTTTGAAGTCTCTTTTTCACCGAACCAACTCACCGTTTAAAGAATGGATGCCCTGAAATTGAAGTGGCACAAGCTCACGCATTGGGAATATTGGCCGTTGTGGGCCGTTTATTATCCATTGTTCCCGGTTTGGCTCTACTATTCCCTAAAAGCACGTTCCCTTTTCTTTTTCAATGCCGCCAATCCCAGCATGAAAAATGGGGGGATGGCCATGGAGTCCAAAATGTCGATTTATGGACTGATACCCCGACAATACATTCCCAATACCGTGTTCCTGGCCAAGGATGAAGCTCCCGAAGCGGCCTTGGAACGGATTTTGGCCACTGGTATATCCTTTCCATTTATTGCCAAGCCCGATATTGGCATGAAATCCTTCGGGGTGGAAAAAATATATGATGAGCAGCAGTTCAGGGAATATGCCCTGAAAACCCCTTCCCACTACTTGGCGCAGGAACTGATCCCCTATCATCAGGAAGTGGGTATTTTTTATGTCAGAAAACCAGGAGAGGCCCTCGGAAAGGTTACGGGAATCGTGTCCAAGGAATTTCTTTCCGTTGTTGGGGACGGAAGGAGCACCATCTTGGAACTCATCAAGAGAAACCCGAGAAGCCATCTGCAATTGCATAGATTGAAGGAAAAGTTGGGAGAGCGGCTCCACACTATTTTGAAAGAGGGTGAAGAATATATCTTGGTTCCCTACGGAAGCCATACACGGGGTGCCAAGTTTGTGGACATCAGCCATCAATTGAACGATGCACTTGCCAAGACCATAAATGAGATCTGCGTGCCCATGGAAGATTTTCATTACGGAAGGTTGGATGTGCTCTACCATACTTTTGAAGACCTCTGCCAAGGCAAAAATTTCAGCGTGATCGAAATCAATGGGGCAGGGGGCGAGGCCACCCATATCTACGACCCCAAGCATTCATTGTGGTTCGCATGGAGCGAGATAGCGCGGCATTGGGGCATGATGTGCGAAGTGAGCAGGCTCAACCACCAAAAGGGGCATTCATACTTAAGTTTCAGGGATGGCAGGGCCATGCTTCGGGAAAATGGAGCATTACAGGCACAGCTCAAGGCCATCTAAATGGGGGCAATTTTTACTTCTTGAACATAAAATACACCGCCAAGACCAGAAAAAAGAAGGAGATGATGTGGTTTGCCCTAAAGGTTTCGGTCTTGAACACCACCAAGGTGAAGATGGCAAAGACCACCAGAGTGATCACTTCTTGGATCACCTTTAATTGGATGAGGCTGAACGGTCCGCCGTTTTCCCGAAACCCGATCTTGTTTGCGGGCACTTGGAACATGTATTCAAAAAGGGCGATTCCCCAACTGATCAGTACAATGGAAATCAGGCCCAGTTTGTTGAACCATTTCCACTCATGAAATTTGAGATGGCCATACCAGGCAATCACCATAAAGGTATTGCTCAAGACCAACAGCCCAATGGTAGCAAGTGCTTTCATAAAAGTATCCTAAGTTTGATGTGGATTGTATAGGCTAAGGTAGATCTTTGCCCGAATTATGGCATGCTTGAATGTCTAATTCGGAAGCGTCTTAGAACGAATGCGTTTATTTTGCGATGGATTCTTCTTTTTTTTCAATGGCATCCATGATGATGGGTGCGTGGATGCGGGAATTTTCAATGAACCACTTATGGGTCTCCATTCCGCCGCAGATCACCCCGGCCAGGAACAGTCCGGGCACATTGGTCTCCATGGTCTCGGGATCATAGGAAGGAATGCGCTTCGCATCATCGGAAAGGGCAATGCCCAACTTTTCCAAAAAGGCAAAATTGGGCATGTAGCCCGTCAATGCGAGGACAAAATCGTTTTCCAAAACGGTTTCTCCCTCGGGGCTGTGGATGATGATTTCTCTAGGTTTGATTTCTTTCACGGTGCTGTTGTAATAGGCCTTGATGCTGCCTTCCTCAATTCGGTTGATGATGTCTGGGCGCACCCAATATTTTACCCTTGGGCCCACTTCGGGACCACGGATGATCAGGGAGACCTCTGCGCCCTTACGCCAGCATTCGAGAGCGGCATCGATGGCCGAGTTGCTCGCCCCGATTACGGCCAATTTCTGACTGGCATAAAAATGGGGGTCCTTATAATAATGGGATACTTTGGGCAATTCTTCGCCCGGCACGTTTATACGGTTGGGCAAATCGTAAAAACCAGTGGCCACGATCACGTTTTTTGCCCTGTACCCGCTTTTATCGGTATGGACATGGAAAATATTCCCTTCTTTTTCCACGGCAAGCACCTTTTCGAACAGATGGATGTCCAGATTATTGGAGGTCACTATCCTTCGGTAGTACTCCAAGGCTTCGTTGCGCTTGGGTTTGGCCTCTTTACTGATAAAGGGAATCCCATCTATCTCCAATTTTTCCGAAGAGGAAAAAAATTGCATGTTGATGGGATAGTTGAACAAAGAATTGACAATGGGTCCTTTTTCAATGATGATGTAGTTGAGCCCTCTTTTTTTGGCCTCCAACCCACAGGCAATGCCAATGGGACCTCCTCCAATAATGGCAACATCAAACTCCTGCATTACAAAGTCCTTTCTTTTAGATCTTTGATGGTCTCTACGGGATTTTCGCTTTTGAACACAAAACTGCCCGCCACCAAAACATCGGCACCGTGTTCCACCAGTTTCTTGGCGTTGGCCGCATTGACGCCCCCGTCGATTTCGATCAAGGTCTTTGCGTTCTTCTTTTGGATCAGATTTTTCAGGTCTTTTACCTTTTGATAGGTGTTCTCAATGAACGATTGTCCCCCAAAACCCGGGTTTACGCTCATGACCAGCACAATATCGATATCTTGGATGGTATCTTCCAACAGGTTGATGGACGTGTGCGGGTTGATGGCCACACCGGCCTTCATGCCCTCTGCCTTTATGGCTTGCAAGGTCCTGTGCAAATGGGGGCAAACCTCATAATGCACGGTCAGATGTGCCACACCCAGTTCCGCAAAGGTTTTGATATAGCGGTCGGGATCCACGATCATCAAATGGGTGTCCAATGGTTTTTTGGCATGCTTGGCAATGGCTTCCACTACGGGCATTCCGAAAGAAATATTGGGAACGAACATCCCGTCCATGATGTCCAAATGAAACCAATCGGCCTCACTTAGGTTCACCATTTCGATATCGCGTTGCAGATTGGCAAAATCAGAGGCCAGTAACGAAGGGGCAATTATTGTCTTGTCCATGGTACAAAGTTAGCCAATTACAAGGTTCCTATAAATGAAAAAACTCCGGTAATCAGCCGGAGTTTATTCATCAATCAAAAAACGAACAGTCATGATTAACTGTTGTAGGTACACAAATTACAACTTTCCTGCCAAAAAAACAATTTAAGGTATGTTTAACTGTAATTTATTGTGTTTTTTTATCACTTTATCCCAGATATGTCTTTAAAATCTTACTTCTGGAGGTGTGTTTTAGCCTTCGGATGGCCTTTTCCTTGATCTGTCGGACCCTTTCCCTGGTCAGGTCAAAAGTCTCACCGATCTCTTCCAAGGTCATGGAATGTTGTCCGGCCAAACCAAAGTAAAGCCTGATGACATCTGCTTCCCTGGGGGTCAAGGTCTCCAATGCACGCTCGATTTCCGTACGCAGGGATTCATGCAAAAGTTCCTTGTCCGGGTTAGGGGACTCCCCACTTCGCAATACATCATAGAGGTTGGAATCCTCACCATCGATCAAAGGGGCGTCCATGGATACGTGGCGGCCCGAATTTTTCAAGGATTGCTTCACATCTTCCACGGTCATGTCCAATTCTTTGGCAATTTCCTCGGCAGATGGGGTACGTTCGTGCGCTTGCTCCAAGAAAGCAAAGGTCTTGTTGATCTTGTTGATGGAGCCGATCTTGTTCAACGGCAGACGTACAATCCTGGATTGCTCCGCCAAGGCCTGAAGAATGGACTGACGGATCCACCAAACGGCATATGAAATAAATTTAAATCCACGGGTCTCGTCAAAACGCTGTGCGGCCTTGATCAATCCCAAGTTCCCTTCATTGATCAAATCGGGAAGGGTGAGTCCTTGGTTTTGGTACTGCTTGGCCACGGAAACGACGAACCTGAGGTTGGCTTTGGTCAATTTTTCAAGCGCTACCTGATCTCCCGCTTTTATCCGTTGTGCCAACTCCACTTCCTCATCGGCGGTGATCAAATCCACCTTGCCGATTTCCTGCAAATATTTGTCCAACGAAGCGGTTTCCCTATTGGTAACCTGTTTTGTAATCTTTAACTGTCTCATCTAAAAAAATCCCTTCAAATTAAGTTTGTGAGCAGAGGCTCATTAGGTTATACGTTGAAAAATTCAAAAAGTTACATTTTGGTAAAATTTCTTTGTGAAAGTTTTCTAAAAACGAAAAAACCCCGGGAATGTTCCCAGGGTTTGTTTTCTGATATGGAGGTTGGACTTAGTCCCTTCTGGGCTTTCTGTCACGATCACCGCCTCTGCGGTCACCACCACCTCTACGGTCGCCGCCACCTCTTCGGTCACCACGGTCACCACCACGATCATCTCTTGGAGGTCTTTCTTTATAGCCTTCCGGTTTGGGCAACAGTGCCTTTCTGGAAACTTTTTCCTTTTTGGTCCTTGGGTCGATACCTAGGTATTTCACATCAAAGACATCTCCCATGTTGACCACGTCGGAAACATTTTCGGTACGTTCCCAAGCCAATTCGGACACGTGGAGCAATACTTCGTTGCCAGGGGACTCAGTGTATTCCACCACAGCGCCAAATTCCAACATTTTGATGACCTTCACTTCGTAAACGCTGCCCACTTCTGGTTTGAACAGCAACGAATCGATCTTGGCCAACACCATGTTGATGCCATCTTGGTCGGTACCCAGAATTTCCACGATACCTTCTTCAGTATCTGGATCTTCGTTGATGACAATCGTGGTCTTGGATTTTTTCTGTAGATCTTGGATCACCTCTCCACCTTTACCGATCAGTGCACCGATGAACTCACCAGGAATGATTCGGGTAACGATTTTTGGAGCGTAAGGTTTCACCTCTGGTCTTGGCTCGGCAATGGTATCGGTCAATTCTTTCAGGATGTGCATCCTTCCATCCTTGGCCTGCATCAACGCCTTTACCAAGATTTCATAGGAAAGTCCCTTTACTTTAATGTCCATTTGGCAGGCAGTAATACCATCTGCAGTACCGGTGACCTTAAAGTCCATATCGCCCAAGTGGTCCTCATCGCCCAAGATATCCGAAAGAACGGCATACTTGCCACTTTCGGTATCGGTGATCAATCCCATGGCGATACCTGAAACGGGTTTTTTCAACTGAATACCAGCATCCATCAATGCCATGGTGCCCGAACAAACAGTGGCCATGGAAGAGGAACCGTTGGACTCCAATACTTCTGAAACCACACGAACGGTGTAAGGACAATCCGCAGGGATCATGCCCTTTAGGGCACGTTGTGCCAAGTTACCGTGTCCGACCTCTCTACGGGATGTACCTCGGATGGGTCTTGCCTCTCCTGTTGAGAAAGGGGGGAAGTTGTAGTGCAGGTAGAATGTTTCCTCACCTTCGTAGGACGGCATGTCTATTTGGTTGGCTTCCCTGGAAGTTCCCAAGGTCACCGTGGCCAAAGCCTGTGTTTCCCCTCTGGTAAAGATGGATGAGCCGTGTACGGAGGGCAAGTAATCCACCTCGCACCAAATGGGGCGAATGTCGGTGGTTTTCCTTCCGTCCAAACGAAGACCTTCTTCCAAAGTAAGGTTCCTAACGGCTTCTTTTTCGGTCTTATGGTAGTATTTGGAAATCAATCCACCAAATTCTTCCAGTTCTTCTTCGGAAAAAGAGGCTTTGATCTCTTCCTTGATATTGGCAAAGGCCTCACTGCGCTCTTTTTTGGAAGAACCGGCCTTGGCCACTTCATAGACCTTGTCATAGGCCATGGTATGGATTTTCTTTTGAAGCTCTTCATCCTCAGCCTCAGGCTCGTACTCCCTGATCTCTTTTTTGCCAACAGCCTCGGCCAATCTGACCTGGGCGGCACATTGTACCTTGATGGCCTCATGGGCAAACTTGATGGCTTCGACCATCTCCTCTTCGGAGATCTCACCCATTTCGCCTTCTACCATCATTACAGAATCTTCGGAAGCACCGATGACCATGTCAATGTCGGACTCCTTCAATTGTGCCATGGTAGGGTTGATGATGAACTCACCGTTCACCCGACCTACGCGAACTTCGGAAATGGGACATTCAAAAGGAATGTCGGACAATTGGATGGCTGCAGAAGCGGCCAATCCTGCCATGGCGTCCGGCATGACCTCTTCGTCATGGGACATCAATTGGATCATCACCTGGGTCTCTGAGTGGTAATCTTTGGGGAACAATGGGCGCAATACCCTGTCCACCAAACGCATGGTAAGCACTTCGCCATCGCTGGGCCTTGCCTCACGCTTGAAGAAACCGCCTGGGTAACGTCCCGCAGCGGCAAATTTTTCACGATAATCTACGGTAAGGGGCAAAAAGTCCACATCCGAAGCTTGATAATTGGAGACAACTGTACATAGCAACATACATTTGCCTGATTGGACAACTACAGAACCATGGGCCTGTTTTGCCAATTTTCCGGTTTCGATAGAAATCGTCCTACCGTTACCAAGGTCAATGACCTCTTTAAAAGTTTTTGGAATCATACAAATAATCTTACCCGATCATTCTTGATCTGGGTCGTTAAACATTTGGTCTACCGCCGTCCGGGCGGTCGGGTTGTGTTGTTGTTGTGTGCCAAGGGCACTGACCAATGAAAAACTATAAGCAGCTTTTTGTGTTTGCCCGATTTTTGGGTCGGGACTTTTAAAAACTGGAGCAAATCCAGTAAAATAAAAAGGGGAAGCCAAGGCCTCCCCTTCCATTTTTATTTTCTGATACCCAACTCTTTGATAAGGGTACGGTACTTTTCAATATCTTTTTTCTTCAGGTAATCCAAAAGACTACGTCTTTTACCTACCAGTCTTACCAAGGAACGCTCGGTGTTGTAATCCTTGTGGTTCCTTTTAAGGTGTTCTGTCAAGTGGTTGATACGGTGTGTGAACAGTGCAATCTGCCCTTCCGTAGAACCGGTGTTGCTCTCAGAGCCGCCGTGTTTCTTGAAAATGTCGGCTTTTACTTCTTTGGTTAAATACATTCCAATATTTATTTAAATGATTTTTATGTATCGATCGACCTTCGATCAGCGCGCAAAGATAATTCTTTTTTTGGACTATGAAACTTTAATGGGAGCGAATGGTCCCTTTTACGACCTGATGGGTTGATTGGTGATGAGATCAATGTACAGGTTGACGTTTTTCTTCAAATCCCTACGGTGGGTGATGAAATCCAAAAATCCATGCTCCTTCAGAAATTCAGCGGTCTGGAAACCATCCGGAAGGTCTTTTCCCGTGGTATCCTTGACCACCCTTGGTCCTGCAAATCCGATCAAGGCACCTGGCTCGGAGATGTTGATGTCCCCTAGCATCGCATAAGATGCGGTGGTCCCCCCCGTAGTGGGGTCCGTGCACAAAGAGATGTAAGGTATCTTCGCCTCGGCCAACTGGGCCAATTTGGCGGATGTCTTTGCCAACTGCATAAGGGAAAGCGCAGCTTCCATCATACGGGCACCCCCGGATTTGGAAATCATCAGGAACGGGATCTTTTTCTTCATGGCCACATCAATGGCGCGGGAGATTTTTTCCCCAACCACGCTGCCCATGGAGCCCCCGATGAAGGCGAAGTCCATACACGAAACCACAAGTTCCTTTCCCATCGACTTGCCCACGGCACTCCTCACGGCATCTTTCAGACCGGTCTTTTGCTCTGCGGCCTTCAGGCGTTCGGAATATTTTTTGGTGTCCACAAATTTCAAGGGGTCTTTGGACTTTAAGTTGGCATCCAGTTCCTTGAACTTGTTGTCATCAAAAAGGATCTCAAAATATTCCTTGCTCCCGATCCTAACGTGGTAATCGTCCTCGGGACTGACATAGAAGTTTTTGGCGAGGTCCTCGGACTCTACGATCTTTCCTGTGGGGGATTTGTACCATAGCCCTTTCGGGGTGTCCTTTTTCTCCTCGGTTGCGGTCTGTATTCCTTTTTCCTTTCTTTTAAACCAAGACGACATGTAATCAATATTTAGTTAGATGAGGACTTAGATTTACAGCGTATTTACGTTGTTTAGGTCTTCAAAAGCTTTCTTCAGGCGGTTGATGAAGGTTTTTTCACCTTCCCTCAACCAAACCCTTGGGTCGTAGTATTTTTTATTGGGTTGGTCGTCTCCTTCGGGATTTCCGATCTGGGCCTGTAGGTAGGCGGATTTGTTCTGCACATAATCCCTTACCCCTTCCAAAAAGGCATATTGAAGGTCGGTGTCGATGTTCATTTTGATGACCCCATATCCGATGGCTTCCCTGATCTCTTCCAAAGTGGAACCTGAGCCACCGTGGAAAACGAAATCGATATGGTTGTGTCCCACGCCATATTTTTCCGAAATGTATTCTTGGGAATTTCTCAGGATTTTTGGAGTCAGTTTCACGTTTCCTGGTTTATAGACCCCGTGAACGTTACCGAAAGCTGCTGCTATGGTGAACCTATGGCTGATTTTTGAAAGCTCTTCATAGGCATAGGCCACTTCTTCGGGCTGGGTGTAGAGTTTGGAATCGTCAACATCGGAGTTGTCCACGCCATCCTCTTCGCCGCCGGTGATACCCAATTCGATTTCCAAGGTCATGCCCATTTTGCTCATTCGCTTCAAATATTCCTTGCAGAGCTCAATGTTCTCTTCCAAAGGTTCTTCGGAAAGATCGATCATGTGTGAGCTGTACAAAGGTTTTCCTGTGGCCTTGAAATGTGCTTCACTGGCATCCAAAAGCCCATCGATCCAAGGCAACAATTTTTTGGCGCAGTGGTCGGTGTGAAGGATTACCGTTGCCCCATAGGCCTCGGCCAACTGGTGTATGTGCTTGGCACCTGCAATTCCTCCGAGGATGGCCGCTCTTTGGCCTTCATTGGAAAGTCCCTTGCCGGCATTGAATTGTGCCCCTCCATTGGAAAACTGGATAATGACCGGAGAATTTAGTGTGGCAGCGGTTTCCATTACTGCATTGATAGTGTCAGATCCGATTACGTTCACCGCGGGCAGTGCGTAGCCGTTTTCCTTTGCGTGTTTGAAAATTGCCTGTACTTCATCACCGGTAGCAACGCCCGGTTTAATATTATGGGACATAGTTTAAGATGGTTTCGAGTTAAAATAGGGAACAAAAGTAATAAAATATTTCCTCTAGAAAGGATAATTGATCCCGATATTGAGGACGGCATTCCTGAAGTTATATTCATTGAACCACCGATCGGCCCCCACTCTTGCGGGATTGTAGGTCTTGAACCCGACATCTAAACGGAACACAAAGTAGGTGAAGTCATACCGGAGTCCCAAACCTGTGCCAAGGGCGATGTCCCCCAAAGAGGAGATTCCTGTGAATTTGGCATCGGGGTTGCTTTCGTTGTCAAAAACGTTCCAGATGTTGCCCGCATCGGCAAAAAAGGCCCCTTTTACGTCCCCTGCAATCGGGAACCGATATTCCACGTTAAAGGCCAGTTTCAGGTTGGCCTCGTTGAAGTCGTTGATGTTGCTGGTCTTCCCAGGACCCAGTTCATAGGCGTTCCAAGCCCTGTTGTCGTTGGAGCCCCCGGCAAAATAACTCCTCACGAAGGGAATGTTGTCCGAATTGCCATAAGGGACCGCCATACCGAAAAAACTCCTGAAAGCGATCACCTGCGAATCTCCGATTTGCCAATGCCGTATATAGTCGAACTCTGACTTGATGTATTGGGAAAAAGGAACCCCGAACACCAATAATTGCCCATTGTCATTTTTGTTGTAGGGGACAATGTTGGACATGAGTGACAGGACGTTCCCGGCACTCTCCAGCTTGATGCGGTATTGGTAAAAATCGATGTCGTTGATGCCCGACTTGCTGTTCTTGGTGTGGGTGAAGTTACTGGCAAAGATCAGGTTGTTGTCCGTCAATCGCCTTCTCCGCTCGGCAATGCTGTTCACTTCGTCCAACTGATCCGCAGACAGTCCGGTGAGGTTCCCATCCAGAGCGGCCTCCACAAAGGCGTTGGCACCTTCAGGAATGGTGAGGCGAAGGGAATCGATGTCATTGTCGATGCTTTCAAAAAGATCGGCATATTGCGGGTCATCTTGAAAATCATCCGCAATGTTGTCCAGATTGGAAAAAGTGTTGCGGTACACATTGTAAAAGTTGTCGGGGTTCACGTTGCGCACAAACTCCACGTTCAGCAGTTCAATGTTGTTCTTGTGCCTATCCGTTGGTGACCAGTTGTAGGAAAGGATGGTGTTCAGCGATTGTTTGTCCAACCCGATATTCCGCTGGAAGTTGGTACCGGCCAGCAACCTGCTCTGGGGCAGCATGTAGCCCGGGATGATCTTTTCGGTATTGAAGGGAAGCCAGATCCTGGGGAAGGTGATGTTGATGTCCCCGCCCAGTTCCGAGGTAAAGGTTTCGTCGGAGAGCGATGCATCGCTCAAAAGCCCGATGGATCCCCTTGCGGAAATGTTCAAAGTTTCTGCCCCACCAAATACGTTGCGTGTGATCACCGATGTGCTGAAG
The DNA here is from genome assembly GCF_033441575.1 of Flagellimonas baculiformis. Lineage (NCBI taxonomy): Bacteria > Pseudomonadati > Bacteroidota > Flavobacteriia > Flavobacteriales > Flavobacteriaceae > Flagellimonas > Flagellimonas baculiformis. The sequence goes on along the minus strand of NZ_JAUZVW010000005.1, from coordinate 138,728 downwards.
GCCGTTCCCACTTGTTGGATGTTGGAATGCGTGACATCAAAATTCAGGTTCAGGGAGAACTTTGGCTTCGCTGACAAATAGATATTGGTTATCAGTTCCGTTTGGGTGGAATCCGCAATGAATTCTATGTTGGGATATTTGAAGGTGTTCAGGTTGGTAATCTGCCGATATGTCCTGATTCGGTCCAAATCCCTATAAATACTGTCCTTTTGAAAGAAAACGGCATCGGTGAGGGCCTTGGGCCTGTATCTCAGCTTGTCTTGGTAGTGGATGATATAATTGTCGTACTCCAAGCTCTTCAAGGAATCAGGGTCGGTCTGTACGGTATGGTCGGCATAAATGTTGATTTTTTTGTGACGGGCTATCCTGTAGGGGGCATTGGTATTGGAACTGTCCGTGGCGCTCCTGAACTTTTTGATGTTCAACTTCACCTCCATCAGCTGATCGTCCGCGAGTTGGACAGTGTCCCTTAAAATATCATAGTTGATGGAGCTTTCCTGAAAGTTATAGACCCCGGAATTCCTGAAAAGGGTGGTCAGCCGTTCCCGTTCCAGGGTAAAATTATTCAAATCGAACTGATCTCCTTTTTTCACATAGCTCCGTCTAGTGGAACGGGAGTATATGGAGTCCAGTTCAGGAGAGGTGATGTTTTTCTGGACAGTATCGATGATGTAAGGCTTGTTCAAGGTGATGTTGTATTCCACCTCGGCCCTTTTCTTTCGCTTGCCTTCCACAATTTCATAGGAACCACTGTTGTTGAAATACCCCTTGCTGTTATAGTAGGCCTCCAACCTTTCCACCGATTTTCGGGTGAGCGAAGTGTCAATCACCACGGGTGGCTCGCCGACCCGTTCCAGAAATTCACTGGCCCCTTTTACGATAAAGGATTCCTGCAATCGGTTCACCTGCTTTTTGGAGAGTAGGTTGTTGAGGCGTTTTTCCCTTTTTTCCTTCCTGTGCAGCCAGTCTTGGAAAGAAGAATCGGGATTTTCCTTGGCAAGGTTGTATAGGTTCAATCGTAGGGGGTAACCAAGGACACTGCTATTGGGTTTTTGGGAAATGAGGCCCTTGATCTCACTGGTGGAAACTTTCTCCTCATCGATATAAATGGAGTTTTTGGTAAGCAACAGCTCATCATCCTCCACCTTTTTGAGCGTATTGCAGCCCATTGTGCCCAACATAAGCAACAATAGTCCTATTTTTGCACGGTTGCCCATTTGAACTAAAAAACCCCTCATAGACGCCAAAAATACACGATTTAGATGGTTACAAAAAACCAAATCAAACTAGTTGTTAGCCTAAAGCAAAAAAAGTACCGATCTCAACACGGACTCTTTGTGGTCGAAGGTGAAAAATTGGTGAAAGAGTTGCTGCAGGCGGGTGTGCGTCCATTCAAAATTTTTGTGGATGGGACTTGGAATGGGAGTGGGCTTGGGGAAACGGAACTTGTTTCCGGGAACATTTTGAAACTGATGAGCAGCTTGAAACAGCCCAATGGGGTACTGGGGGTCTTTCATATGCCCAATACGATGAAAACCGAAGTGTCGGACTGGGTGGTGGCCTTGGACGCCGTGCGCGACCCGGGCAACTTGGGGACCATCATCCGCTTGTGCGACTGGTTCGGGATACGGCAATTGGTCTGTTCGGAGGATACGGTCGATTGTTACAACCCAAAAGTGCTACAGGCCACCATGGGTTCCATAGCGCGGGTAAATATGGTTTACGCCCCTCTTTCCGAATTTTTGAAAAGTGCCCATCAACCTGTTTTTGGCGCTTTTATGGATGGTGGACCGGTGCATGGGAAAGTACTTCCTTCCAAAGGTATTTTGGTGATGGGCAATGAGGCCAATGGTATTTCCGATGAAGTGGGTGCATGGGTCACGGAGCGGATTTCCATCCCACAGTTTGGGGGCGACACCGCCGAAAGCTTGAATGTGGCCACGGCTACTGCAATACTTCTCAATGAAATAAGGAGGTAGTTGGCTTTTTAAATGGTTGTATTTTGGACTTGCTGAAGTCTAAATATTCAATGATCCAGTTTTATTCAAACGTAAAATTGATGAAGATGCCCCGCGTCCGCATGGCATTGATGTTCCCTGTCCATGGACTGTTGGGGTCGTTGTCCGGCACAAGTTCGTCCGTTAGGGCAAAAACGCCCCTAATGGATGGGGAAAACTTGAAATATTCCGTGTAAAAATCGATGCCAAAGCCCAATTCATAGCCATAGACGTTTTTCTTCATCCGGAACTCCCCGCTGCTGTTGTCGTCCAGACTGTCTTCTTTGCTCCCAAGGTTCATCGAAGTGTAGACACCGCCCACGATAAAGGGTTTCCAGTTGCCGATTCGTTTGGTGCTGGCCTTCAGCAAAAGAGGAAAGCGGATGTAGGTGGAACGTACTTCGCGGATGGCATCGGCCTCGGTCGAGAAGCCAGGGAACCCAAGGGTACGTGCGGTATACAGAAGGCCTGGTTCAAAGCGGGCATCCAAAAATTCGTTGATGCGCAGCTCGCCGATCAACCCAACATTGAACCCAAAACTCTTATCGACCAAGACATCACGGCCCACATCGTCCTTGTACTCAAACTGAAAATCATATTGGTTAAAACCCAGATAATACCCCCAGTTCAAAAACTTCTTGTCCTCGTTCTGAAGGTTGAGAATGGGGTCTTCCCCAAATTGTGCGTTGGATTTTGGGCTTGCCAGGATCAGCAGCCCAAACAGGATAAGGACGTTTTTCATCAAACTATTTTGTGGCGACATAGATGGAGGCTACTCCCAATGTCTGGGGTTTGTTCTCTATTCCTATAAACCCAATTTTGGCCAAAATATTGTTGAAGGCCTGCCCATGTGGAAAAACTGAGGCGGATTCACATAAATAGGAGTACGCCGAGCGATCTTTGGAAAAGATTTTTCCAATCAGAGGCAGAATGTGTTTGGTATAGATACGATATCCTTGCTTGAACGGGGTCTTTGTGGGCACCGAAGTCTCCAAAATGACCAGATTCCCCCCTTTTTTCAGGACCCTTCGTATTTCTTCCAGTCCTTTTTCGAGGTTTTCAAAGTTCCTGACCCCGAAGGCCACCGTCACGGCGTCAAAGGAATTGTCCTCAAAAGGAAGGTTCTCGCTGTCGCCCACCACCATCTCGATGGTGTCCTCCAATTTTTTTCGCGAAACCTTTTCCTTGCCCACTTCCAGCATGCCGGGGGAGAGGTCCAGACCAATAATTTTCTCCGCACCCGTTGGGGCCAGGGCTATGGCAAGGTCGCCCGTGCCAGTTGCAATGTCCAGAATGGTCTTTGGGGATTTTTCCTTTAAAAAGGAAACAATGCGCTTGCGCCATTTGATATCGGTGCCAAAGGAAATTACCCTGTTGAGTCCATCATAATCTTCGGAAATGTTGTCGAACATTTGCCTTACCTGCTCCTTTTTTCCCAGTCCCGATTCTTTATAGGGGGTCACTTTTTCTGACATGGCTTCCATTTGCAGGCAAATATACAACTTAGCCATCTGGGAGGAAGACAAAAATATTTATGTAATTTTGCCGAGGAATAGCGGAAACTTTTCCGTATTATGTTAACAGTATGTCATTTAGACTTCGATTACCATTTTGTGGCGTACAAGTCGGAATTATTTGGAAACACATCTTATTCTAATCAATGAGGATCATTATTGCAGGAGCTGGTGAGGTAGGCTTTCATTTGGCAAAACTTTTGTCCTATGAGGCCCAGGATATTACATTGATCGACACGGACAAGGAGAAACTGTCCTATGCGGACAACCATTTGGACATTCGTGTCCTTAAGGGGGATGCCACTTCCATCCAAGTGTTGCAGGACGCCGATGTGGACGGTTCGGATTTGGTGATTGGGGTCACTGCCTCGGAAACCACGAACCTTACCCTTTGCCTATTGGCCAAACAATTGGGTTGCAAAAGGACCATGGCCCGGATATCCAACACGGAATTCATGGACAATCGGGACATCCTCAAGTTTGAGCAATTGGGGATCGATGAGCTTATCTCGCCCGAACGTTTGGCCGCCATGGAAATACAGTTGATGCTGAACCAGTCTGCCTTTAATGACACCTACGAGTTTGAAGGGGGTCTGTTGACCATGTTCGGTGTTATCCTGCCCAAGACCGCACCCTTTGTGGGCAAAATGGTCAAGGAGGCGGCACGCATTTTCCCGGAACTGCACTTCATGCCCATTGCGCTGCAGCGGATGGGTACCCAATTCACCCTCATTCCACGTGGGGATACCGTCTTCAAGGAAGGGGACCAGGTCTATTTTATCACTTCGGACAAAGGGGTGGAGGAATTGTACAAGCTCACGGGCATGCAGAAGCAGGAGATCAAGAATGTGATGATCTTGGGTGGGAGCAAGGTCGGTTTCAAGACCGCACGGGATTTGTGCAGTAAAAAATTCAATGTAAAGCTGATAGAGAAGAGCAAGGAAAAGGCATTCGACATTGCCGACGAGCTTCCGCATGCGTTGGTCATCAACGGGGATGGCAGGAACGTGGAGCTTTTGGAAGAGGAAAGCCTCGAGTCCATGGATGCCTTCATCGCCGTCACCGGAAATTCGGAGACCAACATCATGTCTTGTCTAGTGGCCAAGAACAAAAAGATAAAAAAGACCATCGCCCTTGTGGAGAACATGGATTATTTCCAGTTGTCGCACTCCATTGGTGTGGATACGCTCATCAATAAAAAACTATTGGCCGCCAACAGTATTTTCCGGTACATTCGAAAAGGTGAAGTGCTGGCATTGACCCGCCTCAACAACCTCAATGCGGAAATATTGGAGTTTGAGGTAAAAGCAACCTCATTGGTGAACGGGGAGATCATCAAAGAACTGAACTTTCCACGCGAAGCGAGCATAGGAGGGGTGATCCGAAATGGGGAGGGTATCATCGCCCTGGGTGATTTTAGGATAGCCCAAGGGGACAAAGTGGTGGTCTGCTGCCTGCCCAAGGCCATACCCAAGATAGAAAAGCTGTTCCTGTAATGAGGCTGAACACACGAATCATTGTCCATATCATGGGGCTTTTGCTCCTTTGTAACGGCTCTTTCATGCTTTTGGCCGCTTTTGCCAGTGCCATATATAAGGATGGTGCCACCTTGGACATTGCCCTGGCCGCCATTGTCACCATGCTTTTTGGGATCATGGCCATGTTCTATACCCGGGGACATAAAAAGGAGGTGAAACGAAAAGAAGGCTATATTGTGGTGACCTTCGGATGGATCGTGATGTCCATTTCAGGGATGTTGCCCTATCTTTTTTCGGGCTCCATTCCTTCCATTACCGATGCTTTTTTCGAGACCATTTCGGGCTATACCACTACAGGGGCCTCCATTCTGGATGATATTGAGGTGCTCCCTGAAGGAATCTTGCTTTGGCGTAGCCTTACCCACTGGATAGGCGGAATGGGGATCATTGTGCTGGCCATTGCCATATTGCCGTTGTTGGGAATAGGGGGCATGCAGCTGTTCGCGGCAGAGGCCCCTGGTCCCGGCGGTGACAAACTGCACCCCAGGATCACGGACACGGCCAAACGACTTTGGCTTATCTATTTCGGTTATACGGTATTGGAGACCCTGTTGTTGAAGCTGGCGGGAATGACCTTTTTTGATGCGATCAACCATTCTTTGGCGACCATGTCCACGGGTGGGTTTTCCACCAAAAATGCAAGTTTGGCCTACTGGAACCACCAACCCATCATACAGTACATCACCATTCTTTTCATGTTCTTGGCGGGGAGCAATTTCGTCCTTAGCTATTTCGCCTTGACCGGAAAAGTGCAACGAGTACTCCGGGACGAGGAATTCAAGTATTACCTATGGTTTATATTGATTTTTAGTGTTTTGGCGGCATTGGGCGTCTATTTCAAAGCAGATATTGCCATGTCCGAATACCATCCCATGGTGTGGGGCGAGGCGGAAAGTGCCTTTAGGCATGCCCTTTTTCAAGTGGTCTCGGTCATTACCACAACAGGTTTTGTGTCTGCTGATTTTACGGCATGGACACCTTTTTTGACCGTTTTCTTTTTTGGGTTGATGTTCCTGGGAGGCTCGGCAGGATCTACGGCAGGGGGCATCAAGGTGATGCGCCACCTGATCATCATCAAAAATGGTATTTTGGAGTTCAAACGGACCCTGCACCCCAATGCGATCATTCCTGTGCGTTACAATGAAAAAACAGTGACCGAGCACATCGTGTACAATGTGATTGCCTTCTTTGTGCTGTACATGTTGCTTTTCATCATAGGCTCCTTGGTGCTCGGATTCTTGGGCCTTGACTTTATCTCTGCTGTTGGGGGTGCTGCCTCTTCGTTGGGCAACGTGGGTCCTGCGTTTGGCGAACTGAACCCTGTGAGCAATTACAACAGCCTTCCCCCGGCAGGAAAATGGTGGTGCGGCTTTTTGATGTTGTTGGGGCGTTTGGAACTGTTCACCGTACTCATTGTCCTTACCCCTTATTTCTGGAAAAAGACCTGATTTGTTGAGTTGCTGTCAGTTCGGGTTTTTTTCAAAGAAAAAAATATCGAGAACAAGTTTTTCCATTAGGAATTTACCTATTCTCGATACCATTTTTTGTTTACACCGATCACTCGAATAGACCAGTGATCATTGAAGTGTTACACCACAGCCTTGATGCGGGCAATGGCTTCCCTTAGTTCTTTTTCCGAAGCCGCATAGGAAATACGGATGCAGTTGGGGTTTCCGAAGGCTTCACCTGTTACCGTGGCCACATTGGCGTGTTCCAACAAATACAATGCAAAATCCTCGGCACTGTTGATGGTGGTCCCTTTCAATGTTTTTCCGAAGAATGTGGAAATATCGGGGAACACATAGAAAGCGCCCTCGGGGACATTGAGTTTGAACCCATCGATTTCGCCCAACAATTCGAGTACAAGATCTCTTCGCTTGTGGAACTCATCGATCATGAATTGGATTTTGCTCACTGGCGCTTCCAAAGCAGTGATTACGGCGCGTTGTGCAATGGAATTTGCACCACTGGTCACCTGTCCCTGAAGTTTGTTGCAACCCTTGGCAATCCACTCCGGGGCTCCAATGTATCCAATTCGCCATCCGGTCATCGCGAAGGCCTTGGAGACACCGTTCACGGTCACCGTTCTGTCATACATTCCGTCGATTCCGGCTATGCTGACGTGTCCGCCTTTGGTGAAATTGATGTGTTCGTAGATTTCATCGGAGACCACATAGATGTCCGGGTATTTTTTCAAGACCTCGGCCAAACCTTCCAATTCCGCTTTGCTGTAGACCGAACCACTGGGGTTGCAAGGTGAACTGAACCAAAACATACGGGTTTTTGGGGTGATGGCTGCCTCCAATTGCTCTGGGGTCATTTTGAAATCGGTTTCTATGCCTGTTGGTACTTCAACGGGAACTCCTTCTGCCAATTTCACGATATCGCTATAGCTTACCCAATACGGTGCGGGAAGAATTACTTCGTCCCCTGGGTTTAACACGACCATGGCCACATTGTAAAGGGATTGTTTTGCCCCCGTGGAAACCACGATTTGGTTAGGTCCATAGTCCAGGCCGTTGTCCCTTTTGAATTTGAGGGTGATGGCCTTCTTCAGCTCGGGATACCCATCCACTGGGGTATAGCTGCTATAATTTTCATCAATGGCCTGCTTTGCGGCCTCTTTTATGAAATCGGGGATGTTGAAGTCGGGCTCTCCCAAGCTCAACCCAATGATATCCTTGCCTTCATTTCGTAACTCCCTGGCCTTGGCCGCCATGGCCAAAGTTGCTGACGTGGACATGTTCTGGATCCTGTCAGATAGATGGTTGCTCATTTGATATGCTTGTTTTACTGGTATTGAAGTGCCGGGTTTTTGCCCAGTTCCTTCAAATGTTTGAAGTGCGAAATTATAGCTTTTCTGGTAGTTTTATATTCGTTGTAGGGCAAATTAAATTCCCGTGCCGTCTGTTTCACAATTTTGGAAATTTTTGTGTAGTGGATATGGCTGATGTTAGGGAATATGTGATGCTCCACTTGGTGGTTCAATCCACCCGTGAACCAGTTCACTATCCTGTTCTTGGTGCCGAAGTTTACGGTGGTGAACAGTTGGTGTATGGCCCAAGTGTTCTTCATGTTGCCCTCCTCGTCAGGGAGAGGGGTGTCCGCATGGTCCACAATGTGTGCCAATTGGAATACGACACTAAGGATGACACCGGCCACGTAGTGCATGATGAAAAACCCAAGAAGCACTTGCCACCAGGCAATATCGGCAAAAATCAATGGAAGGACAATCCAAATAGTGATGTAGATCACTTTGGTAATGACCAGGGTACTCCAGTTGATCACGGGGTTAGGAAGTTTACCGTAGCTGAGCTTGCGCTTCATATAGCGGTACATCTGTTGGAAATCCGTGGTGATGGCCCAGTTGAAGGTCAATAATCCATACAGCAGGATGGAATAGTAATGTTGGAACTTATGGTGTTTTCTCCATTCCGCGTGCTTGGAGAACCTTAGGATCCTACCTGCTTCCATATCCTCATCGTGTTCGTGGATGTTGGTATAGGTATGATGGAGCACATTATGCTGCACTTGCCAGTTGTACACGTTGCCTGCCAAGATGTAGATACTGCTTCCCATGATTTTGTTCACCCATTTCTTGTTGGAGTAGGAGCCGTGGTTGCCATCGTGCATCACGTTCATGCCCACACCGGCCATACCTACCCCCATGGTGATGGAAAGTAAAAGATAGCCCCAAAAAGGGAGATTCAACGTCAACATTAAAAAGTAGGGGGTCAAAAAAACGGCAAACATCACTATGGTCTTGAGGTGAAGTTTCCAGTTTCCGGTTTTTTTGAGATCATTTTCATTGAAATATTCGTTCACTCTTTTGTTCAGTGTCTTAAAAAACTGTGCAGAATCCTTTCTTGAAAACCGGACGGTATTCGTATTCATATAATTTAAATTTTTACAAAGGTAACCAATATTGACCTTTTGCGGCCAACAACTACCTGTTAGAACGGTGTTAAGGTCTTTAAAAGTATTAATTTTGCTGAAATTAACAGTTGGGAAATGAACGCGGACCTAGTTTTCAAATATTTTACGACGCTCACCGATCAGCAAAAGGAGCATTTCAAGGAGTTGGAGGTTTTGTACAAGGACTGGAACACCAAGATCAATGTGGTTTCCCGTAAGGACATCGACGAACTGTATCTTCGGCATGTGCTCCATTCCTTGGGCATTGCCCGTATCCAGACCTTCAATGAGGGCAGCCAGATATTGGACGTGGGGACCGGTGGGGGATTTCCTGGGATACCTTTGGCCATTTTGTTCCCCAATGTGGAGTTCACCTTGGTGGATGCCATCGGTAAGAAGGTGAAAGTGGTGCAGGAAGTAGTGGAAGGGCTGAAACTTGAAAATGTTACTGCCATTCACACCAGGGTCGAGGATTTGCCGGGCCAATACGATTTTATCGTGAGCAGGGCCGTGGCCGCCATGCCCACTTTTGTGCATTGGACCAAGGGCAAGATCAAAAAGGATTCTTCGCATGCGCGAAAAAACGGCATACTTTACCTTAAAGGTGGAGATCTTACCGAAGAGCTAAAGGACTATTCCACCATCCAAACCTTTGATTTGAAGGAGTATTTTGAAGAGGATTTTTTTGAGACCAAGAAAGTGGTCTATTTACCGCAAAAATTCAAGGGATAATATTAGATGCTGTACATCCGTTCATAGACCAGCCTACATTTTCTTGAATATTCCTTGGCATATCGCCACATACGGTCGTATTTCTTGATCATCAAATTCCCCCATGCATTGATTCGTTCTCTCATGACTAAATGATTTGAAAGCGTTAAGTTACTAAAGTTACATTAAAGTAACAATTACTTAACGTTAATTTTACATTTAAATTGTCGGAACGCTTTGATGATTTATAGGAAAACAAACCTCATTCGTAGAGATTTTCCATGTCCGCTTCGGCAATATCGATGAACAGCTTGGCCATTTTTGTGCAAATGGCATCGAAAAACATTTTTCCTTTTTCGGCGGTCGCTTTGGAAGGGTCGCCGACGCCCGTATCGGCACTTATCTTGGACCAAGGGCGTTCGGCCCAGGCCCAGCCTTCGGAGAAAGCCTTGATCTTGTTCTTGTGTTCTTTTCCATCCCCCCAATGCTCTTTGGGAAGCACCAGTTCTGGAGCTAAATGAAGGATAAGGCTGGTTTCCATTTCATCGGCATGGTCACCGGGGTTTTCAAAAATGTCTTTTTTTTCCACCATTTTGAACCAATTGGTCACGCAGATGAACATTTTGGGGAAGAGTAGCCCCAATTCCCGTACCAAAGCTTCCCAATTGTTGCCCCCATGACTGTTGAGAATCATGAACTTGTGGACGCCCTGTCTGTCCAAAACACTGACGATGTCCTTCAGGATGGCCAATTGGGTACTGGGGTTCAGGTTCATGTCCAAATAGATGTCGGACTGCCCCGTGTTCACCCCAAAGGGAATGGTGGGGAGCACCACGACCTTGCTGCCATGTTCCCAGGCCAGTCTTGCCGATTCCTCAGCGATTGCCGTGCCCTCAATGGTGTCCGTGGCATAGGGGAGGTGGTAGTTGTGCGCTTCCGTGGCGGCCCAAGGAAGGACGGCCAAATCAAAGGATTCGTCTTTCAAATGTTTCCAATTGGTCTCTGCCAAAATATAGGGTCTGGGCATGATAGGTTGTGTTTAGAGGATGAAAAAAGGCCACTATTCTTTTGGAATAATGGCCATGAATTTAATCAATTAAATGCAAAGTATATTTTGATGGAAATTTGTCAATTCGAGTGATTTTTCTGGGCAGAGCAAAGAAAAATTGTATCGAGAATCAAAATTTCACTGAGTCGGACCTGGTTCTCGATACTTTTCACAAGTGAAAAACTCGAACTGACGGTCTTCTGTCTTCAATAATCAAAATCTACTGCAAAAATTAATTATCCCAAAAATGGATAACGATAATCTTCTGGGGTCACAAAGGTCTCCTTGATCAACCTTGGGGAAACCCAACGAAGCAAGTTCTGCATGGAACCGGCCTTATCGTTGGTGCCTGATGCCCTTGCACCGCCAAATGGCTGTTGACCCACAACGGCCCCAGTGGGCTTATCGTTGATGTAAAAGTTGCCCGCAGCATTCTGCAAAGCCTTTGTCGCCTCGTCAATTGCGTAGCGGTCTTTGGCCAACACGGCACCGGTCAATCCATATTCGGATGTGCCGTCCACGAGTTCCAATGTTTTGCTCCAATCCTTGTCCTCATACACATAAACGGTCACAACAGGTCCGAAAAGTTCGGTGCACATGGTCTCATACTTTGGATTGGTGGTCAAAATCACGGTAGGTTCCACAAAGTATCCCACGGATTTGTCATATCCGCCACCCACTATGATCTCCGCATCCTTATCGGCCTTGGCCTGCTCGATGTACTTGGCCAGTTTGTCAAAAGAACCTTCATGGATTACCGCGGTGATGAAATTGCTCATATCGGCAGGAGAGCCGGGTTTGTTGAAAGAATTCACATCCGCTTTCACCAAATCCAAGATTTCGTTTGCGGTGGATTTTGGGAGATAGACCCTGGAAGCCGCACTACACTTTTGTCCTTGGAACTCAAAGGCACCACGCGTGATGGCCGTGGCCACTTGTTGGGGTTTGGCGGTAGGGTGGGCTATGATAAAGTCCTTTCCTCCGGTCTCACCAACGATCCTAGGATACGTTTTATAGGTGTGGATGTTGTTCCCGATCTGTTTCCAAAGCTCTTTGAAAACATGCGTGGATCCCGTAAAGTGGATTCCTGCAAAATCTGGACTGGCCAACAAGGTGTCGGAAATCATCACTGGGTCGCCGTAGATCACATTGATGACCCCATCGGGCAATCCTGCTTCTTTGAAGACGTCAACGATGACCTTGGCGGAAAAGATTTGACTGTCGCTGGGTTTCCAGACCACTACGTTGCCCATCATCGCAGCACTGGCTGGAAGGTTTCCTGCAATGGCGGTGAAGTTGAACGGGGTAATGGCGTACACAAAACCTTCCAGTGGCCTATATTCCACACGGTTCCAAATCCCTTCCGAGGATTCGGGCTGCTCGGAATAGATTTGCGACATGTATTCCACGTTGAACCTCAAGAAGTCCACGATTTCGCAAGCAGAATCAATTTCGGCCTGATAGATGTTCTTTGATTGGGCCAGCATGGTCGCGGCGTTCATCTTGGCGCGGTAAGGGCCTGCAATGAGTTCGGCTGCCTTCAGGAAGATGGCGGCACGCTGTTCCCAAGTGAGGTCTGCCCAGGCCTTTCTGGCCACCAAACAGTTGGAGATGGCCTGTTCCACATGTTTTTTTTCGGCCAGGTGATAGTGGCCCACAACATGTTTGTGTTCGTGAGGTGGGGACATGGGTCTGGTGTTTCCGGTCTTGATCTCTTCACTGCCAATATAAAGAGGGACCTCAACCTTTCCATTGTAATAGGCCTCGTACTGTTTTAACACTTCTTCGCGCTCCGGACTGCCCGGGGCGTAACTTTTTACCGGCTCGTTGATCGCGGTTGGAACTTGAAAAAATCCTTTTCCCATGTTTGCTTTTAATTTTTGTTAGAATATTTATTACACAGTGGCAACAAAGTTACTAAAAGCAAAATCGATTTGGAAAGGAAGTGGTGCCTAGTTTATGGCGAAAGGGGCGGCGAACTTGAAGGTGGGAATCTCCACTTCGAACTCTTTGGCGTTGGTGAAATTCACCATATGGTAGTGCCCCTTCATGGCCCCGATGGGCGATGCCAGCAGACAACCTGAGCTATAGGTGTGGGACTTTCCGGGTTTGATGACCGGCTTTCTGCCGATCACACCTTCGCCATCCACTGTCTCGAGGTCCTTCAGGGCATCAAAAATGTCCCAGTGCCTTGCAGTGAGCTGCACCGTGTCCTTGCTCAGATTCTCTATGGTGATGGTGTACCCGAAGGCATAGTGCATCCTATAGTTCTTGAAGAACGTGCCCTCAAAACTCGTCTGTACCGATACCTTTATCCCTTTGGTGACTTGAGTGAACATATGTTAGTTATAGATAAAGACACTTCCCGTGAACAACAACAGCACCATGAAGAATGCCAATATCATGAATGTGGTGTTCAGAAAGAGATATTTCATAATCGTTTTAAACCTTCCCTGCCCATAAAACCGACGCATCGCCTTGTAGAGGTAAATACTGAAAACCAATACAAAAAACCATGCACTCGATATGTTGAAAGCCATGTCGATCAGCAGGCTAAGGATGAGCAAGATAAACAACAATGACTGATTGTGGAAACTAAAAATAAGATGATCGGTGTAGGTATATTTTTTCCTGATGTACACCAGCCAAATGAAGATGGTGAACAGTGGCATGAAGAAGAAAATGACGAACGGCAGCTTGGATATGGTGGAGTTTACAAAGCGTCTCGGTTCCTTCCATATCTTAAGTGCATTGTTTCCGGCGTTGAAGGCCATCCTGTTGGACCATTTGTTTTCGATACCATATTTAGATATTGCATCATCATAATTAAAAAGTGTGTCCCTTCTAATGGCCTTGGTAAAAAAATCAACTTTTTGCAAAAAGGAATTGGTACCCGATCTTCCTTTCAGTTCAGTGAAATATCTTTTTGGGTTTGCAAACATCAAAGAATCTCTTTTTGAGGATTCATTGTTTATAAGGGTTCCCAAACCTTTTAAGGTATCCAATTGTTTCCATTGGTCCCTCACCTCGGGGTCATTCCCGGTCAACGAGTCCAAATGGGCCAGTGCCTTGGTCTTTTGTTTTTCCAGTTTGGTACTGTCCACTTTTAGGTAACCCGAATCCATGTCGATTTCAAAAGGGGTGTCTCCTATGTTGCCATCAAACTGATTTACGGGCCTGTCCCAGTTGAAAAACCCAAAAAGCAAAAAGTAGATGAAGGCCAAACTTAACAAAAAACGAAAGGGGTTGGTATAGGTGACCCTTTTTCCATTGATGTAGTCCCTTGTGATGTTCCCGGGCCGCAACAGTAGGGTGGAAAGTGTCTTGAACAGCTTGGAATCGTAATTGAACAGGCTGGACATGAACTCATTGAAGAAGTCCTTCAAGGTCAGTTTTTTGGTGCTGTTGGCCTGTGAGCAATTGGGACAGTACTTGTCGCTCATGTCCAATGGGTGTCCGCAGTTCAGGCATTTTGTGCCCCTGAATCTAAGCTCGTATCGGCCTTTGGATATGAGGCCTTTTTCTTTTGACATTAATCTAAAAATCATTAATAAAAGTTAAAGATAAGTTAAATTGTAAAAAAAAATACAATTTCAGTGCCACTCTCAAATTTTGCGAGTAATGTTTCATTTGTTTGTGCCGATAGTTTTATGATAGTGCGCAAAATCATAATTATTCTCTAACTAAAAATTTGAAATAATGGAAAATTTATCAGAATTAAATTGCAAGGAACTAATGGGGACTAATGGTGGCGGAGCCAAACCTGGCCCTGCTTTTGCATGGGGAGCTCTTCATGTTATGGTCGATTTTTACAATGGTTTTATGGATGGTTTCAAATAAATTATGCAAAATGGAAAATTATAAAAGTGAAATTTTAAGTAAAGAAGAAGAGCTTCAAATAAACGGAGGCCATGAAGGAACAGCATATCATATTGGTAGATTCTATGGTATGGCCGCGAAATATTTTTTAGCCTTATATGAGGAGACTAAAAAATACAAATAAGTGAGGTGCCAAAAACCACCGTATGAAAAGTATTAATACTTTTCATACGGTGGTTTAATTGCTGATAGTTGCGGAATTGACGGAGCCTATACCTATTATACTGTCATACATATCGCCAAAATCTCTGTAATAGACCAAGATTAGGTAATTGTTCTCCGTAAAATGGAAATTCCCGCTCACAAAGTTGGGTTCCACAGTGCCGTCATGGCGCTCGACCTCATACCTGTAATTGTAAAAGCCTTGTTTCATCATGAGCGTCAGTTCAAACTTCCCACTTTCTTCGTTGTAGGTCATTTTGTTTCCCTCCTCCAGGGCATAGTTGTTGAATTTTCCCGTCACATAAACGTTGTCCAGCCCAATTTGGTTGGAGTAGGGCAGGCTGAAGTACACCTTGGAATATTCGGCCTCCCTCGAAACATCATCGCCCTGCAGGGTGCGCACCACAAAATCGCCGTTGATGTCGGGGAAATAGGTGTAGGGCCTGTCATTGCGATATTCGTTGGTGAACAGGTAGTGGTTGTACACTTGGCCCATTTCTATCCTCGATATGGCAAAAGTGGGCGAGCGAAGGTCTTTCGTGTCAAAATTGAGGAACTCGTTGCCGCCAAAAAAAGCGGTTTCCTTATCATATTTATAGACCAGTTCCGTGCCGATGGTGAATTGGGGCTTTATGTTATAGAGGGCCGTGGGCCAAAAATGGTTTTGCAGAATGGCCACTTTCACCTCGTTCTTGGGGTTCACCACAGGGAAACCGCCCGTGTTGATGGTGAACTGGACCACTTGTTTTTCGTTCAGAAAATTGAAGTCCCGGGAGCGTTTGACCATGCCGGCGACCGTCACGGCATCCCGGTACACCACAAACCTCCGTGAAAACTGGAGTTCCCCATAGCTGTTGTGGATCTCGAGCACATAATTGCCGGTGACCTTGAGGTCCACATTTTCATTGGGGATGGTCAATCGGTAGTTGGAGTAGGGCTGCAGGGTCGTGTAGCTGTTCTCGTAGTCGATGATGCGCTGGTTGTCGGCCCCTGATAGGTATTGTGACTTCAGCAACTGGGATGGTGTCCAATCGTAGTCGCAGTGTATGATCGTGTAGTAATAGTCCTGTTCGCTGGCGGTAAGGTCATCAAACTCCAAGGTCATCGGTTCCCCCAATTGCACCACGGGGAACTGGTCCTCGGTGGGACCTTTGAAAATGATGGTCTTGATGTTCTCGGGAGGATTTACCTCTTCCTGCACTTGGGCAAAAATGCCATGCGCCAAAAAAAGCAGGAAAAATAGTTTGATCAAAATGCGCATTTAGGGCCTTAATTTTGGGTAAAGTTAAACAAAAAGTGGGTCTGGGGAATTTAGCTCGACATAATCCCATTTTTATGGACAATTATTATGAAAACAATCCTTTAAGTGCTAAATTTGCCACCGATTTTGATAACAAAAGGTCTACAACAATATGTCTAAAGACATCCGGATTCGAAAGGGGTTGGATATCAACCTCGTCGGGGCAGCAGAGCAGACTACTTCCAAAGCCGTTACCAGTAACGTATATGCCCTAAACCTAGATGATTTCCACGGAATCACTCCAAAAATGTTGTTGAAACAAGGGGAGGAAGTGAAAGCGGGCGAGCCCCTCTTTTACAACAAGAACAAAGAAGAAATGCACTTTGTTTCCCCTGTGAGCGGAGAGTTGGTTGAGATTGTGCGTGGAGCAAGGAGAAAGATTTTAACCCTAAAGATCCTTGCGGACAAAACGCAGGAATACGTGATCAACAAGGTTCCCGATCTGGACACAGCCGAAGCTCCCGCCATCAAAAACTTCTTATTGCAGTGTGGCGGATGGCCATTCATCAAACAACGTCCCTACGACGTCATTGCCGATCCGGACGTGACGCCGAAGGCCATTTTTATCTCTGCCTGTGCCACTGCACCCTTGGCGGCAGATGTTGATTATGTGCTGAAGGACAAGGAGCAGGAACTCCAAGTGGCGATCACAGCATTGGGCAAGTTGACACCGGGCAAGATACATGTCTCCTCAAAGAGGCCTAACAGGTCTCCTTTTGCAGATTTGAAAGGAATTGAACTTCATAAAGTATCGGGTCCACATCCATCAGGATTGGTCGGTACGCAGATCAATCAGATCGATCCGGTCAACAAAGGAGAAGTGGTATGGACCATATCGCCACAAGACCTGTTGATCCTTGGGGAATTGCTTCTGACCGGAAAATTCAATGCGGAACGAACCATTGCCCTTGCAGGATCTGTGATCAAATCCCCAAAATATTACACCACCAAGATTGGCGCTGAAATTTCCACTTTCTTGTATGCCAGCGGAGTGAAGGAAGACAGGTTCAGGTTGATCAATGGGGATGTGCTCACTGGAAAAAAGACCCATACGGAAGGCCACTTGGGCTTCTATAACAATACGGTCACTGCCATTCCCGAGGGAGATGATTATGATTTCTTCGGATGGAACAAACCGGTTTTCAATAAAATTTCGAATACTAGGGCCTTGACTTTTTCTTGGTTGATGCCCAAAAAGAAATACGACCTGAACACCAATACCAATGGTGAACACAGGGCTTTTGTGGTAACAGGTCAGTATGAGGAGGTGTTTCCGCTGGATATCTATCCGCTTCAACTGTTGAAGGCCTGTATGGTGAAGGACCTGGACGAGATGGAGCAATTGGGGCTCTACGAAGTGGCCCCCGAGGACTTCTCCTTGACGGAATTTATCTGTATTTCAAAACAACCGCACCAACAAATTATCAGGGAAGGCTTGGATTTGTTGCAAAAAGAACTTGGATAATATGGGCATGAAAGAAAAATTACATCAGCTTAAGTTAAAGTATCAGGGCAAAAAGATGGCTCCTGCCTTCAATGCCTTGCATACCTTTCTCTATACACCGAACGAGACCACGCATAGCGGTGCACACGTTCGGGCGGCCGACGACTTGAAGCGTACCATGAATACCGTGATCTTGGCCTTGGTGCCCTGTTTGTTGTTCGGTATGTTCAATGCTGGATACCAGCATTACTCGGCCATCAACGGATTTCCGGAAAATTTTGACCTTTTTGAGCATTTCCTCACTTGGGACAACTTCTGGTTGGGATTGGTCACCGTGCTACCATTGGTGATCGTTTCCTACGGTGTGGGCCTTGCCATTGAGTTCCTGTTTGCGGTCATCAAAGGCCACGAAGTGGAAGAAGGGTATTTGGTGACCGGAATGTTGGTGCCATTGATCGTTCCTGTGGATACCCCACTTTGGATGTTGGCCATTGCAGTCGCATTCGGTGTGGTCATCGGAAAAGAAGTGTTCGGGGGCACGGGGATGAACATCCTCAACCCGGCATTGACCATTCGTGCCTTTTTGTTCTTTGCCTATCCCACCTGGATGAGCGGGGACAAGGTTTGGGTACACGGAGCCGTGGAAAGGGCAGGTACGGCAGATGCCATTTCAGGGGAGACCATCTTGGGTTATTTGGCACAAGGTAATGCCTCGGAAATCAGCTACACGCTTTCAGATATGTTCTATGGATTCATTCCGGGTTCTGTTGGGGAAACCTCCAAACTGTTGATCCTTTTGGGAGCCCTGTTCCTGATATTTACCAAAATAGCCTCTTGGCGCATCATGGTGAGTGCCGTGATCGGTGCATTGGCCATGGGATTGATATTCAATGGTGTGGTGGATGCAGGTTGGTTGCCCGAATATAGTAAGTTCTACACACTGATGAGCTTTGAATTTTGGAAGCATCTATTGGTGGGCGGACTGGCCTTTGGTATCGTCTTCATGGCCACGGATCCCGTGACCGGGGCGCAGACCAACAGAGGGAAATGGTTCTATGGATTCTTTATCGGGTTCCTGTCCGTGATGATCAGGGTGTTCAACCCGGGCTATCCGGAAGGCGTTTTCTTGGCAATATTGCTGATGAACGTTTTCGCGCCGACCATTGACCATTATGTGGTAAAAGGCAATATCAAAAAGAGATTGAAACGGTTGAAGACAGCCACCATATATCCAAAAACTTCGGATGAGGTTGATTCATTAAAAACGGAAACAGCTTAAGCATTATGGCCATCAATACAGAAAAAAATAACTATACCGTGATTTTTGCGGTCATTATGGTAATCATTGTGGGTTCTGTCCTGGCTTTTTTCGCAACGGGTCTCAAGCCAAAGATCAGTGAAAACGAGCGTTTTGAAAAGCAACAGAACATCCTGTACGCCATGGGTGTCAATAACAATGAAGGAGGGGGCAGTGTTGATTTTGTCCCCACCAATGAAGTAGAGGCAGAATTTGCCAAGTACATTAAAAAGCAATTGGTCATTGTGGGTTCCGAAGCAAAGGAAAAGGAAAATGCCTACTTGATCGATGTCCAAAAAGAACTTGCCAAGGTGAAAAACGGACTGAGCGCCGAATTGCCTTTACTGGTGGGGGAAAAGGACGGTAAGCAATACTACATCATCCCCATGTATGGAAAAGGACTTTGGGACGCCATTTGGGGATTCATGTCCTTGGATGAGAACATGGAAGTACAAGGCGTGTACTTTGACCATAAAGGAGAGACCCCGGGATTGGGGGCCAACATCAAGCAGCGCTTTTTTATGGACGATTTTGAAGGGGAAACCGTTCTGGACGGAAACAGCTACGTGGGTGTGGCCGTGGCCAAAGGGAACAACGACCCTTTGAACACAGACAAGGAGGACAACCAAGTGGATGCATTGGCAGGGGCCACCATTACAGGAAATGGGGTGACCGCCATGATCAAAGAAAGCCTGAAGCTTTACAAACCTTATTTAGAAACCATTAGAACAAAATAATATGGCGCTACTATCAAAAAAAGATGCGAACCTGATATTGGATCCATTGGCGGATAACAACCCCATTACCATTCAGGTATTGGGAATCTGTTCCGCACTGGCAATTACCGCCGAGTTAAAGGCGTCCGTGGTAATGGCATTGTCCGTATTGTTCGTGCTGGGAGCCGGAAATGTCGTCATATCCTTGATGCGTAACATCATCCCATCAAAGATCAGGATCATTGTGCAATTGGTCGTTGTGGCCACCTTGGTGATCATTGTGGACCAAGTGCTCAAGGCCTTCGCCTATGAACTCAGCAAGACCCTATCGGTCTTTGTGGGGCTTATCATCACCAACTGTATCATCATGGGGCGTTTTGAGGCCTTTGCCTTGGGTAACGGGCCATGGAAATCCTTCTTGGACGGTATAGGAAATGCTGCCGGATACGGGATCATCTTGGTCATCGTCGGATTTTTTAGGGAACTCTTGGGCTCTGGTACCCTGTTTGGGTTCAAAGTATTGGGAGACCCTGTGACCAAGACCGGCCTATATTCCATCGGATATGAGAACAATGGTTTCATGATCATTCCTCCAGCGGCCTTGATCGTGGTGGGAATCATCATCTGGGTACAACGTTCCAGAAACAGGACATTAATAGAAGAAGCATAAACTGAGGAAGCATGATAGAGCATTTAGAACTTTTTTTTAAGTCGATCTTCATAGACAATATGGTGTTCGCGGTCTTTTTGGGAATGTGTTCCTATCTGGCCGTATCCAAGAAAGTGTCCACTGCCGTAGGTTTGGGGGCCGCTGTAATATTCGTTTTAGGGGTTACGGTGCCGCTCAACTGGTTGTTGGACCAATATCTATTGAAGGATGGAGCCTTGGTTTGGTTGGGTCCTGAGTATGCCGATTACGACCTCAGCTTCCTTTCTTTTATCCTATTCATCGCAACCATCGCCACCATGGTACAATTGGTGGAGATCGTGGTTGAAAAATTTTCACCTTCCCTATACAATTCATTGGGGATTTTCTTGCCGTTGATTGCGGTTAACTGCGCTATTTTGGGAGGTTCCCTCTTCATGCAGGCGCGTGATATCCCCAATTTGGGATTGGCCCTCAACTATGGTATAAGCTCAGGAATAGGATGGTTCCTGGCCATTTTGGCCATTGCCGCCATTCGGGAAAAGATCAGGTATTCCAATGTACCAGCACCGTTGCGTGGCCTTGGGATCACCTTCATCATCACCGGGTTGATGGGTATCGGTTTTCAAAGTTTCGGTGGAATGCTGACCGGTGACAATGAACCACCCGAGGAGCAGACCTCCACGACCGTTGAGGCCAAGGATGAAAAAGAAATTAAGAAGGAATTGGAGGACAAGGAAAAAACAGTCTCCTATAACAAAGTTATAAACAAGTAAAGATGATTTTAGCTGCAAGTACAGGAGGTACTATTCTGATCACCGTAGTGGCTTTTTTGGTTTTGTTGTTGTTGCTGGTGGCGTTGTTGCTTTTCACGAAGGAAAAATTATCTCCCTCGGGCCCAGTGACCATAACCATTAATGGGGAAAAAAAGATAGAGGTGGGTTCTGGAAATTCACTCTTGTCCACCTTGGGAAATCAAAAAATATTTTTGCCATCGGCCTGTGGGGGCGGTGGAACCTGTATCCAATGTGAGTGCCATGTACTATCGGGTGGAGGTGAGGCCCTGCCTACGGAAACCCCCCATTTCTCCAAAAAAGAGTTGGAGCATGGGGCAAGATTGGCCTGTCAGGTAAAGGTCAAGCAGGACATGGAGATTACCATTCCAGAAGAGGTGTTCGGGATCAAAAAGTGGAACGCCAAAGTGGTCAGGAACTACAACGTGGCCTCTTTTATCAAGGAGTTTGTGGTGGAAATTCCTGAAGAAATGAACTATAAGGCAGGAGGATATATCCAAATCGAGATACCTCCATGTGAAGTGAAATATTCCGATATCGACATCACGGCCCACCCAGAGGAACATGAAACGCCGGACAAGTTCAAAAATGAATGGGACAAGTTCAATCTATGGCCGTTGGTCATGAAAAATCCGGAAACTGTGGAGCGTGCCTATTCCATGGCTTCGTACCCAGCCGAGGGAAGGGAGATTATGTTGAACGTGCGTATTGCCACACCGCCATGGGACCGTTCCAAAAACGGATGGATGGATGTCAACCCCGGGATTGCTTCCTCGTACATCTTTGGATTGAAACCAGGAGATCCTGTGGTCATTTCCGGTCCGTTCGGTGAGTTTTTCATCAATGAGTCCGAAGCCGAAATGCTTTACGTAGGAGGAGGGGCAGGAATGGCACCGATGCGTTCGCACTTGTACCATCTGTTCAAGACCCTAAGGACCAACAGAAAGGTGACCTATTGGTATGGTGGACGTTCCAAGAGGGAATTGTTCTACATTGACCACTTCAAGCAATTGGAAAAGGAGTTTCCGAACTTCAAGTTCTATATGGCACTTTCCGAGCCCTTGGAAGAGGACAATTGGAAGGTGAAAAAGGACATCAATGATGAGGAAGGCGATGGTTTTGTAGGGTTCATCCACAATTGTGTCATTGACAACTACCTGAACCATCATGAGGCCCCTGAGGACATCGAACTCTATTTCTGTGGCCCACCTTTGATGAACAAGGCCGTCCAAAAAATGGGCGAGGACTTCGGTATTCCGGACGAGAATATCAGGTTCGATGACTTTGGTGGATAAGGCCAAGCTGAACATACGACCTCGACCATGTCCCGAACTCGGTTTCGGGACAGTCAAAGAGGAGAACATATAAAAACCGACCGATGCCCAGGCATCGGTTTTTTGTTGCTTATGGGAAGAGAATTGACAGAACAGGAACTGCACAACCTGGCCATGAACATTGTGGGCCGGGAACTGGAGGCCGATGGCTTCGAGTTCATGGCCATCAACAGTAAACTGAAAAAGAACCCCCAATACGTATGCCTCAAGGAAAAATTGCTGCATTTTATCGTGGTGCGCAATGTGGAATTTCCACTGGACCCACGGGAATATGATTTCGAACTGATGCAGACCGTGAAGGAACATGCCCAAAAATTTGAGGCAAAGACCTTTTATGCGGGGGTGGGTCTTTCCAATGCATCTGACAGAGGGTTGCCGTTGTATCTGGACGAAGAATATATTGTGGACTATCAAGGTTTGATTGAGATCTAGATCATGAAACCTCCATGTTCGTACAAAATAATTTTAGGGATCGACACAAAGGGGATAAATAAATCAGGTCGGAAGTGTCACGTTGAGCGCAGTCGAAACGTCGGAAATTGGAAACAGTATGTAGCAACCGAACAATCCACCAACTTAATGACCGACACGAATTGCACAAATTTTCATGAGCATATTTGAATTTGGTTCTTGAACTTGTGTTTGAGATTGGAGGTCAGTAAAAAAGAGATTCAAGTCACAATTTGTATAACTTCTTTATTATAAGAAACATGACATTGATTTATTAGCATGAAAAAGATATTTTTTATAGGGTTGTCCCTCTTGTTTTTGTGCTGTACCAAGGGGCAATGGACCAAAAACCAGAATTGGGGCAATGCACTGGGCACTACGTATTCCATTATTTACATCTCGGATACGGAACTGGACTATCAACAGGAGATCGATTCTGTTTTCCAAGCAGTGAACCGATCCATGTCCACCTACATCCCCACATCGGACATTTCCAAGATCAATGCAGGGGACTCCACCATTGTTGTAGATGATATGTTCAGGGAGGTCTTCGATATCTCGAACAAGGTGCACAAGGTCTCAAACGGCTATTTCGACCCCACTGTGGGCGTTTTGGCAAATGCATGGGGATTTGGTCCCGGAGAACAGATAGCACTAGACAGCCTCAAGGTGGATAGCCTGTTGGCTTATGTGGGATGGGACAAAGTGGCGCTCAACAAGGACAATACCATATTTAAGGCGCACCCTGCCATCCGTTTTGATTTCAATGCTGTGGCCAAAGGCTATGCCATAGACCGATTGGGGGCCATGTTGGATGCCAAGGGCATCAAGAATTATTTGGTGGAAGTGGGCGGAGAAGTGCTCGCAAAGGGCACCAATCTGGTTTCTGAAAAACAATGGACCGTGGGCATCGATGATCCGCAAGTGGAGGAAGGTCGACAGCTCAAGCAGATTGTTTCCCTCAAGGATAGGGCCATGGCCTCATCGGGCAACTACCGAAAGTTCAGGGTGGATCCTGAAACGGGGAAGAAATATGTGCACACCATCAACCCAAAAACGGGCTATACCAAAAACTCCAATGTGTTGGCGACCAGTGTTGTTGCGAATACCTGCGCATTGGCCGATGCCTTTGCCACGACCTTTATGGCGATGGATTTGGAAGAATCCCAAAAAGTCCTCGAAGACCATGATGAATTGGAGGCATACATCATTTATCTGGATGAAGAGGGAAATACCAAGGAATTCATGACATCTGGGTTTAAGGCTTTGGTGAAACCATAGTGTTCGTCAGATGTTGTAGGCATAAACGATGCTGTCATGTTTTGAAAGGTTCAGGTCTTTGACAGAGCCTGTCCCTTCAAAGAAGAAACAGACCCCGATTATTTTGCTCTTCGGTTCGGGGACTTCAAAAGTATGTGCAGGATTTCCATTGATCGAAATGGTCAGTTTCTGATCTTTCGAAATGCATTTTATTTGAACATAATCGGTATGGTCCACACCAAACTTGGAGAGGTCATTTTTTTTGCCGTCTATTTGTTTATCGAAGGCAAATAGTGAAATTTCGGAAACGCACCCCTTGTTGCACACTGGGATGGCAATGGGTCCATCTTCGCTCAAGATGGTCAACTGGGCCAGTTGGCAAGGAACATTCCCCGATTTAAAATCATTGCGAAAAGATGTTGTCAGTTCAAAATCATCCGTGAAAATGGCACCAAAGTCTTGCACTAGATACAATCCCACTATGGTCTTGATCGCATAAGGGTCTATCCCATGGAGTTTTAATTTTTCCGTAGGTATGGAAAGTAGGTTCCCAGAACCTGTTTGGTCCATATCGAGGTATATGGGCAACGAATCTGTTTCAATGGTGGCCAACCAGCCATTTGAGGGTATAAAAACATTTTTTTCCTGAACAATGGAATCATTGACCACCAACTTTGATTTGAAAAAGCCGGGTCTGTAATAGATGCTTGTTGAGATACTGTCTGCTTTATTGACAATCACTCTTTTTCGCTTGTCCCAATCTTGCTGAATTTCAATCTTGTCCTTTTTATGCGCTTTGGACGCATCGTATCTAAAAATCACGGAGTTGGGCAATCCCGTAGCGATGGACTTGACGGAGAATGAAAAGTCATTGGGGTTGTAATACGTGGTGTCCCTTTGAAAGAGAAGGAAAATGGATAGAATCAACAGAAAGGCCAAAAGACCTATACCATATCCTATCCAGGTGATTTTTCTTGTATGATGTTTGCCCTCGACCTTTCCCGCAGGTTCTACATTTTTCAAAAAATCCCTCCAATCCTCAAAATCAATATACTTTGCCAATGCGTCCAAGGTGCTGCTGTTGGGTTTTGAACCATAGTGTATTCTGCCACTGAGACGTTTTAAGGTGGAAACGCTCAGTAAGGTGCCTGTTTTCTCATATATGGACTTGCTGAGCACACGGAAGTCATAGGTGTCCCATGATGTTACTGAACCCCTGGATAACTTTTTGGAAATCAGGGTAAAGCAATGGTCTATATGTTTCTTGTAACCTTCCAATTCAGAGGCATCCACACTCATGAACAAACTTGAACAAGGATGAACAAGTGTGGATGGGGTTAGGGAATCGTTCAACAATACATTTGAAAATCATCGATCAATTATAAACAAAAAAATGGATTTCATCATGAAAACAAAGATTTACAAATTCTCCTTGTGTTGTATCGTTCTTGTACAATTATCCTGTGCACAAAAAAAAGATTGTGCCATGGATCTGCCCTTCAATGACCTTACCTGGACCGTTCAGGACAGCGAAGGAATATCGCAGCCCATGGATACAATGGTGTACGACGGTAGAAAGGCACTCCATCTTCCGAAAGGCCATAGGGCCCATTTAAAGGACAAACGGTTTAAAAACTTTGAAATCGAGTTTGATTTCATAGGATTTTCGATGCCGGGATTGGGTTTTCGTGGACTGGACAAGGATAACCATGAGTTGATTTATTTCAGAAAAATTTCCAACGGAAAAAAAGATGCACTTCAATACATTCCCATTTTTAATGGAAGCTTGCCATGGCAGTTGTACAATTATCCCAAATATGAGGCCAGTGCCGTGTTTGCTGAAAAAAAGTTGGCTTCGTTTCCCTTGACCATCGAAGATCATTTTGGGCAAGGACCTATTGTGGACAGTTTGCGACATGAATTGGAGAAAAAGGGAGTGGAATATTCGCCCAAGGCCCAATTCTATTTCATAAATGAGGATTTAAGGGCAATAGACGATATGGGGCAGCTTGTGGCCGGTCTTTTTAGGAAGACCAAAACAAATTGGGAATTGTGGGACCCTCTGGTTTGGTCGCATGTGAAGATAGTTGTGGTTGAAAATCAGGCCGTTGTTTACGTAGAGGATATGCAGGTGCCCAAAATGACTGTTGACTTGAAACGTGACGTTGCCTCCGGGGAAATTAGCTTGCGGAGTCAATTTTATGATGCCTTTTATGCCAATGTCTCCGTCAAAGAGCTAAACGATTCTATTTTGGCAACGGAAAATGCTACTGTAGCAATACCGTCGGATACTTATTTGCGGACTTGGCAGCTGTCCCCAAAGTTTGTAAAGAATGAGAAGAAGATCCATCACCAATTGGACTCCATTGAAGCAAGTGGGGCCACTTGGAAAAGGATACATGCCGATGAAGATGGGCTGATCAACATCAGTAAGTTTGTCGATCAAATGAGTGGGAGTGTTGTGCTGAAAACCAATATTGGATCAAAGTACGGACAAAAGGTAAAAATGCATTTCGGTTTTGCCAAACAGGTAACGGTCATCCTGAACGACACGATTATTTTTAATGGTGAAATGGATACAAAGGATGCAGAGGGAAGGGTGTTTGTTGAAGATGAAAGTGTAGATCTTGAATTGGTGGAAGGAAAAAATGAAATCCTTTTGATACTGACAGGGGATGAACTCTATCAACAAAATTGGGGGTTGGTGGCCAAGCTGGCAAGCTCAAATGGAATCGATGTGGATTAGTTTTTGGAAACAAAAGGAATGATCTCCCCTTTGGCCAAGCGGTATTTATGCACATGTTCCTTTGGAAGCACAGAGGTGTAATCCACTTCCTCGACGGTGAACCCCACGCTGCGCAGTTTGTCAAAATAGTCCCTTCCGTAAATGCGCACATGGTCGTATTGCCCAAAGATTTTGGCCCGTTCCTTTTTATCGGTGATGGTGTCGTCCTCAAAGGTGTTTTCCCGTTTCAAGTCTTGAGGGATCTGGAAAATGCCCCATCCGCCCGGTTTCATCACTCGGTAAAGCTCCTGCATGGCTTTGGTGTCATTGGGGATATGTTCCAGCACATGGTTGCACAAGATCACATCAAAAGCATTGTCTTCAAAAGGCAAATTGCAGATATCCGCCTTTACATCCGCTAACGGGGAATTGAGGTCGGTGGTGGTATATGCAATGTTTTGCATCCTTCTGAACCTTTTGTAAAAGGCCTGTTCGGGTGCAAAATGCAATACTTGGTGCCTTTTGGTGAAGAAATCCGTTTCGTTTTTGAGATAGAGCCATAGCAGTCGGTGCCTTTCCAAGGAAAGGGTAGAGGGGGAGAGCACATTTTCCCGTGGATTTTCATAGCCATAGGGAAGAAAACTCCTGAAACTTTTGCCATCGATGGGGTCGGTAAATTTTTTTCCCTTAAGGGAAAAGGCAATCAAGGGACGAACCCAATAGCTCATTTTGATGAGTAAGGGCCGTGGAATAAGATTTAGAAAGAACTTAAAGAGTCGTTTCATTTATCAGCTACTTTGAAATTATCAAAGCACCAATTTTTTGCTCCGGAATTCATCCTCCTCATCACTGGTGATGCCCAAGGCTTCATAAATATATTGATACGTGGAGAGCAGTTCCGGTTTACCATCAACCAAGGCCACATCATGTTCAAAGTGCGCACTGGGCTTGCCGTCCGCGGTCAGGATGGTCCATCCGTCCTTCAACTGCTTGATGCGCCTCGTTCCCATATTGATCATGGGCTCTATGGCGACCACTGTGCCATTGACGAACTTTTTCCCACGTCCCCTTTTTCCATAGTTGGGCATTTGGGGGTCTTCATGGAGTTCTTTTCCCAAGCCGTGGCCCACCAGTTCGCGCACCACGCCGTAGCCATGGTCTTCACAGTACTTTTGGATGGCATAACCCACATCGCCCACTCGGTTCCCTTCCTTGAATTCCCGAATGCCGATGTAGAGGGCTTCCTTGGTCACACGAAGCAGTTTTCTGGTCTCTTCGGCCACTTCGCCCACTTCAAAGGTGTAGGCGTGGTCCCCGTAATAGCCGTTCTTGAGCGCACCACAGTCCACAGATACAATATCACCTTCCTTTAAGGGTTCGTTGTTCGGGATGCCGTGCACCACTTGGGCATTGGGACTCCAATTCAGGGTATTGGGAAAATCGTACATGCCCAAAAATCCAGGCACAGCTCCCTGTTCCCGGATGTATTCCTCGGCCATTTTATCCAGATGCAAGGGGTTGGCACCAGGTTTGATCTCCTTGGCCAACATACCCAAGGTCCTGGAGACCACGAGGGCACTTTCACGCATCAATTCAATTTGCTCTGCTGTCTTGACTTGAATCATAGCTGCAAAGATAGATTGATTCCATGGATTTTGGGAATCTTTGTCCTAAACGAGTGGTTTTTGGGTCATCGCTTCGGGCTGTGCCACTCCCATCAGTTTTAAAATGGTGGGGGCAATGTCCCCCAGAACACCATTCTTTATCTGCTTCAGTTCCGTGTCCACCAGGATCAACGGAACAGGGTTGGTGGTGTGGGCCGTATTGGGACTACCATCCGGATTCACCATGGTGTCACAGTTGCCGTGATCGGCAATGACAATGGTGGTATATCCATTTTCCAGCCCAGCGGTTATGACATCCTTGGCACATTGGTCTACGGTTTCACAGGCCTTGATGGCCGCTGACATCACCCCGGTGTGGCCCACCATGTCGGGGTTGGCAAAATTGAGGCATACAAAATCCACTTTTCCTTTTTGGAGTTCGGGGATGATGGCATCCCGTATTTCGTAGGCACTCATTTCGGGTTGAAGGTCGTAGGTGGCCACCTTTGGTGAGGGACACAGGATCCGTTGTTCCCCTTCAAAAGGTTCCTCGCGCCCGCCATTGAAGAAAAAGGTCACGTGGGGATATTTCTCCGTTTCCGCGATGCGGATCTGTTTCTTGCCATTTTTTGAGAGCACTTCTCCCAAAGTCTCCCTGATGTTTTCTTTGTCATAGATCACCTTGACCCCTTTGAAGGATTCGTCATAGTTGGTCATGGTGACATAATACAGGTCCATTTTGTGCATGTTCTGCTCATGGAAGTCCTGCTGGCTCAAGGCCTGTGTAAGTTCCCTGCCACGATCGGTCCTGAAGTTGAAGAAAATGACCACGTCCCCGGGTTGGATCTTGGCCAATGGCTGCGCAAGGGCATCCGTCAGGACCAAAGGTTTGATGAACTCATCGGTGACCCCTTCGTCATAGCTTTTTTGCATGGCCTTGCCGATGTCCTGCACTTTTTCACCTTCGGCGTTCACTACCACGTCATAGGCCAATTTTACCCGTTCCCATCTTTTGTCGCGGTCCATGGCGTAGTACCTCCCAATGACCGAGGCCAGTTTGGTGCTTTTATCGGAACAGAAGTTGACCAGGTCCACCAAAAAGCCTTTCCCGCTTTTGGGATCTACATCCCTACCATCGGTGAAGGCGTGTACGAATGCATTTTGGACCCCGCTTTCATCGGCGGCCTTGATCAGGGCTTTTAGGTGGTCTATGTGGCTGTGTACGCCTCCATCACTCATCAGACCAAGAAAATGTACCGCCTTGTTGTTGCCCTTGGCAAAGGCAAAGGCTTCCTGGATCACTTTTTCGTTTTTCAGGGTATCCTCTTTTACGGCCTTGTTGATCTTGGCGAGGTCCTGGTAGACGATCCTACCGGCGCCCAGGTTCATGTGGCCCACTTCGCTGTTACCCATTTGCCCTTCGGGCAGGCCCACGTTCATCCCGTCGGTGAGCAGGTCCGCGTTGGGGTATTGGGTATAGAGTGAATCCACGAAAGGGGTATTTGCCTGTGCTATGGCGGAAACTTTGGGGTCTGGGGATTTTCCCCAACCGTCCAATATCATTAAAATGACCTTCTTGTTCATGTGATGAGAGTTGTGACCCCAAAAATAAAATGTTCTCTTTGGATGCGCTAGGGATTCCCTAATTTTCTGATTGCGAAATTGTTAATTATTTTATGTTAAAATTGAAAGGTTGTTAAAATTTAGTTATTTAAGTGTTAATCCTGTAACATCGGGCTTTTTGGGGAGTCTATTTTTATAGAAGTTTTAATTCATTAATCAAAAAACAATCATCATGAAAAAAGCAATTTTTGCAGTAGCTGCATTGTGCATGCTAGCAGTGAACGGCGTTTCCGCCAACGAACTTCCTTCCAACGAGAATCCGAACCTTACCACAACGGTCCCTGAGATCAGCACCTTTTGCAAGGCTGTGATGCAGGGCGACGTTGAGACCGTGAAAAAACTTATTGAACTTGGAGAGGATGTGAACCAAAAATCCTTGGGTATGGCCCCCATACACTTTGCGGCACGTTACAACAAAGCAGAGGTGTTACAAGTGTTGATCGACAATGGAGCCGACCTAAAGCAGCGTTGTGACAAAGGCTATTCGGTGAAGAAACATGCCGAGTTGTCCAATGCAACCGATGTGCTTGCTGTTTTGGAAACCGCTATGTAAAAGAAATTAAGGAGTTTATTCATCCAAAACAAAAAGGCCCATCCTTAAGGATGGGCCTTTTTTTGCCTCATTTTACCTATTTATAGTGTCCTAGCAAAAGAGTATGTCATCGTGGCCTAGAATTCAAAGCCAGTAAAAGCCCTGTACAAAAATGCATATACCGCCATGAACAGCATAACCGCACAAAAGATGGAGTACCCTTTCAAAAAAAGTACTACAAAGCTTGGTTTACAATCGTCAAATGCCTCAAAATAGAGGTGCTTAAAGTGTAATAGTGTTCCCATAATGTGTTCTCTCGTTTTGGATAGCACAAATGGGCAAGCAAATGGATGGTTTTCGATTTGGGGTCACTTCAAAGATAGTGAAATCAAATGACTTATGCCCTTTTCTCGACGAACGTGCCGATTCTATCGACCTGCATATTTCTCAATGGCCTCCTTGATTTTTTCTATCCTGTTTTCAGGGTCGGGATGCGTGCTCTGGAACTCAGGGACACGATTGGGACCTGCTGCCGCTTTCAGTATTTCCATGACCTTGATCATTTCATTGGGGTCGTACCCCGATTCGATCATGAACAGTACGCCCAAGTCATCGCTCTCCAGTTCGTCGCCCCGTCCATTTTTCAACAAGGTGTTCTGTCCAATGCCGCTCACCACGCTTCCCATGTCGCCACCTACGGATGCCCCGGTGGCCAAGGTCTGCCAAAAACTGCTCTCGGCAATGCGTTCCGCGGAGTGCCTGCCGATGACATGGCCGATTTCGTGCCCGAGCACACCCGCCAATTGGGCCTCGGTCAGTTGGGAAAAAAGTGCGTAGGTGATGAAGATCTGCCCGCCGGGTAGGGCAAAGGCGTTGATGGTGCGGTCGTCCGCCAACAAATGGAATTCATATCGATAGGGAGTCTCGCTGGCAATGCTGTTCTGCACAAGTCGGTTGCCCACTTGGTCCACCAAGTTCTGCAAACGTTCATCAGGATACAGTCCTCCGTGTTGTTGCGCCATTTCCGGGGCGCTCTGCAGCCCAATGGCAATTTCCTGTTCGGTGGTCATGTCAATGTTCTGCACCCTGCCGGTGTAGGGGTTCTCCTCTTGGTTGCTGCAACGACGGATAAAGGCAAAGGCCACAATGGCAAGGCCTACAAGGATTCGGATCCTCCAACTTCCTCTTCTCATGGTTTTCGTTTTTAGCGGTAATGGAAGATACGAAAAAAGAGGCTACAAAAGCTTGGGATTGATGTCCAAAATATGGTCCTGCACATAGGTCCGTACAAACCCGGCAGTGAAATGTTCAATGCCCAAAAATTCTTCCTGCAGCAAGAGTTTCATGACATTCAGCTTTCGGTATGCCGTGAGCATGGGAACGGAAATGGGCGCGTAGCTGTAGTGCCAGGGCTCGTACTTGAAGCCCCTTCGTCTGGGATCATTGGTATAGACCAGATAAAAACCGAATTTTTCCGAGTTTTCGTCCAGCCAAAGCTTCAACCCTTCGTAGGGTCCGCCACTTTCAAATTTTTCAGGGACCAACACATCTCCGGAAGCCTTGGGATAACCGTCTATGATGTCGATGTCGGTGCCCCAGTGGTGCCTACTGGTGCCGGGTATGGTGGAATATTCAATGATCTTGTCGATGGCCTTTAGGGGAGACAGGCGCTCGTCCTCGGTATAGCTGAGGTATTTGCGCTCCCAAATGCCCTCCTGGCGGTAAAAATCCCGGTAGCTGGAAACGATCTTGATGTCGTACCCAGCTGTATAGGCCGCCTTTTTCATTTCCAAAAAGGCATCGTGTGCCGCTTTCCTCAGATTGATGCCCTCCCCGAAAAGTTCCACCTTGGCCTTTCCCATCAATTCTTCGGTAGTGTATTCGTCATCGAGGGGAAAAGGGAAAAATGGGGGCAGGGCACAGGCCAGTCCCGATACAGAGGTGGTTTTCAAAAAAGTCCTTCTTTTCATCGTGGATATGTTATGCTGTTATTCGGTTATTTTGTTATTGAGTTACCGGGTTATTCGGTTCTTGGCTCTTGCTTCTTGTTTCTTGTTTCTTTCGTCCATTTTCCCTGTTCTATTTTCTAAGCTCTTGGACTTGAACTTGTAACTTGAATTTTCTGCCCATTGCCTCTTCGACCCTGCCTGCCGTGGTCATTGAGCCTGTCGAAATGCAGGCATGGGGTGTTCCATTTTGGAAGCTGTTCCCATCAAACAACGTAAAAATCGCAATAATCTGTCAATGGAGCCCAAAAGAGATTAAAATTTGTCAATTGTGCATTTGCGGATGAAGGTGGATTTTTCGAATCTTCGACCTCCCCTTTGTTAGCCCCTTCGACTGCGCCTGTCTGCCGACAAAGGCAGGCTCAGGGTGACAGCTCGATACACTGTAAGATGTTTTGCCGATCAACGGTCCAAGAAGAGATAGCCGGTATATTGCAGGTTGAGGTCGTCCAGGCTGACGAGGTAGTAATAGACGCCTTCGGGCAGGCCGATGTCCTGGCTCATGATCAGGCTCCCGGTGTTGGAATCGCCTCTGAACTCGTTGGTGTAGTTGATCTTTTCAAAGACCTTTTGGCCAAATCGGTTAAAGATGCGCAGACTGTTGTTGGGCGACTCGTCCATGTGGTCAATCACCAGAAAATCGTTCACACCGTCGCCGTTGGGACTGAGAAAATAGTTGCCCAAGGTAGGGTGGTTCACCGCAAACGTATCGGTAGGCAAAGGAATGGTACCAAAGGTAATGGCCGCATATTCGCTGGGGACAAAGGTCTCCGAAGTGACAAAACCTTGGTTGATGTCACCACTAAATGCGGTTTTGCCGATAACGACCCATTGGTTTGCAGACTTTCGCCACCCCACCACGATCACCGATTCGGCGGTGGCGTTGGGAATGGCTCCCAAGGCACTGCGGGCATTCCAACTGATGGTCACCCGGGAGGGCACATCGCTCTGAAAGATCCAGAATTCCCGATTGGTGACGGTGCCGATGTTCCTGACCTTTTCCTCCACATCAAAAGTGCCCGATACGGACAGGGGAGCGGAGGGGTTTTCAAAGAAATAGGCGCAGACGGCCAAGGGTGTGTTTCCTTCGGATTCCAAGGTCAAGGGCCGCAATTGGTCGGAATCGCCCACGGGAAAGGTAAAAAAATCCTTGTTGTTGATGCCGGCAAAGCCGGTGACCTTGGACGCATCGTTTTCCCCAGTAAAAAAACCCTGTTCCCTAAAGTTGAGGTAAACGGCCTGATTGTCGGTAGGGGTATCCACATCGCCCTCGATAAAGTTGGCATTGTTTTGCACATGTACTGGAATATGTAAAAATATTGCGCTAGTGGTCATAAACTCCACATCCGTAAAAACGGGGGCAGTGTTGCCCGTTACCTGAATGGCCGTGTTGCCGTAAAAGCCCACCAGCCCCTCGTTCTGGTCAAAAGGAGCATTGTTGATAAGGTTGGTGTGCAGGCCCAAGCCGCTGTTGGGGCCGCCGTCATGTACCTGCATGTTGCCCGCGTGGTGCAGCGCGGTCTGTGCCAAGCCAACTTGGGCGAACAAAAGGAATGCTATGAGGTGGAGGGGTTTCAAGGGTTAATTTTGATTTTTTTCCGAAAGCATAGCTTTTATTTTCTCCATATCTGCTTTTAGGGTATGGAGTTCCTCGGCCATTTTTTCGTTCTCGGACTGTAATTTTTCAATCTTCTTTTCCTGTTCGATGGTATGGAGGAACAACTCTTCGATTTTTTCAAGATGGGCAAATGAAGACTCGGTTAATCGATACTCTTTAGAAGCTATGATTTCATAAGCTGATCTTATACCTGGTAAGTGATTATTTTTCTTTAAAAAATCTTCAACTTCTGTCAAGGTTTGGAACCTATATGAATTTTTAAGCTTAGAATACCCATTGAAATATTTTTCAAATACAAAATCAGGTGGTGTCAGGTCTATAAAATCTCCCGTAGTAGTAACATCGGTATTGAAAACAGGGTTTATTTTGCTTCCATCTATCGCGGCTCCTGCTGCTATGTGACTGTCTGTTATAACTCCAGCAGAAATAACTGTAGCATCAATGGGTCCAGTTACGTCGCCATCCAAATTACTCGTCGATATAACATTTGCTGCATCTATATTGATTCCTAGCCCAGCAGAATATGTTGTGTCATCGTCCCCGTCAAGTATATCGGCTGGAACTCCAGTGAGGCTCCCCCATGCACCATCAAAGTCATCGTTGAAATCGGTGTCGAGGTTGGGAAACTGGTTGATGACTGCAGTGGCTAC
>NZ_JAUZVW010000005.1:0-103865 GCF_033441575.1 Flagellimonas baculiformis | reverse complement strand
GCGGGAACCCCAGTGAGGTTTCCCCACGCACCATCAAAGTCATCGTTGAAATCGGTGTCGAGGTTGGGAAACTGGTTATTGACGGCGGTGGCTACCTGTGCCTCGGTTAGTTGGGTGTCATTATCAATATTGTCATCAAACCCAGCGGGAATATTAGTTATATTGGCCCAATCAGGAAAGATAGTGTTATTATTTACCTCAAGTGCTCCTGTCGTTCCGTTTTGGACAAGTCCTGTTCCCGCCACATCAACATTTATTTTATCAGCTGTCACACTATCATCAACAAGTTGGGCGGTACCTACTGAATTGTTGGCCATTTTGGTGATGTCAACAGCATTTGTGGCCAATTCCGCATTGCCAATCCCGCCATCACTTACATCCAAAGTATAGGGGTCGGTATCCGTTCCTCCTCCCGATCTGACAAGCGAACCGCCTACCGTGGCATTCAACACTTCATTTCCAATGATGCCATCCGTTTCGGTAATATTGATATCCGCTTCATTGATCAGTTCCCAAACAGTACCGTTCCATTGGAAAAGGTCGCCATCGGCACCCCCATTCTGCAAATGGGTCAGTCCTACGGATTGA
The DNA here is from genome assembly GCF_033441575.1 of Flagellimonas baculiformis. Classification (NCBI taxonomy): domain Bacteria; kingdom Pseudomonadati; phylum Bacteroidota; class Flavobacteriia; order Flavobacteriales; family Flavobacteriaceae; genus Flagellimonas; species Flagellimonas baculiformis. The sequence goes on along the minus strand of NZ_JAUZVW010000005.1, from coordinate 103,277 downwards.
GGTGCCAAGTCCTGACTGCCTACGGACCCATTCTGAATTTTCTCACCATTAATTGCAGATCGAGCAATATTTGCTCCTTTAATTATTCCTACTTCGAAGTTATAATTATTGTCTACTTGAGTGATTACCACCGTGCTATCTTTTGCCTCGGGATTGAGTGGCCTTAAGTAATCCGCCCGAGTGCTCACCGTAAAGGAGTTGTCCAGCGCTTCGCAGATGTTCACCCACTCCGTTCCGGTATAGTAATGCAGACAGTCGTGGTCGGTATTATAGACCAGGGCCCCGCGCAAAGGATTGATGAGGTTCATCTGCGCATCGCTCACCCGCGTGATCACGAGCACGCGCGAAGAACTTTCCAGTTCCAGCACGGAAGCAGGGTTCAGAGTTTCGGGATTGTCGCCGATCTTGACCTGGGCGGTCAGGGCGTTGATCATCAGTAGGGCAATGACCACATGGCTAAAGTACGTTTTCACAGTGTCAGTATTTGAGGTTTTCCTAACGTAATCCACAAAACTAACCTTATGGAGGCATTTTTTTGACATTTCCCGTCCAAATGCGAAGTTCAAGGGTGAACGGGATATTGGTTGCGGGTTGGGAGATGTGGGTTTCATGTTTGGGGTTTGCAGGCTAAGACATAAGGATGAAAATTCAAAACCCAAGTGCCAAAATCCAATAAAACATAAACCAGACAACGCTCACCTATATTTCGGCAGGCAGGAGCAACTGTCCCCTTGAGGCCTGCCTGACGGAGGTAGGGGACTTTAGGGGTGTCTGTTGTGGGTTTGGAATGGACATTTGAGGGAAGAGTGCATGGAGAAAAACTGAAACAAGAAACCATAAACCAATACCGCCAAACTGCGTACCGCCTAGTGCAATCTGCCGCCGGACCCATAGAATTAACAAAAGTTTAGAACCCCTTTACTTTTTTATATGGGCTTCATAGGTTTTCTTTAACTTGTGCTAAGGGGTGTTATTGCAAAGCGTGGCCGGCCATTTTTGGACGACTCATTTTACCGTACCTTTGATGAAAAGCATCCGTTTAGGCCCTTGAGGCATCATTCTAAAAAACAAACCATGAAAAACATCTTTTTGGCCGTCTTCACTCTATTCATCTCCACTGTGTCGCTGGCACAGCAAGATCGTCAATTGCTCCGCGGGAAGGTGCTGTACCGAAACACCAATGTGCCCAATGAGAACGTGATCAACTCCACTTCGGGCGAGGCCACCATCACCAACGATGATGGGGAGTTTGTCATTGCGGTTAAAGTGGATGACCAAGTGGTGTTCACCGCCGTGAACTATCAATTGCGAGTGGTAAAGATCACCCCGGAGATCTTGCAGAACAACCGTTTGGTGGTGGAGGTGACGGAAAAGGTGACCGAACTGGACGAAGTGGTGGTGACGCCCGAGAACCAAGAGGGCTTTCTTCGGGTGAAGAACGAGGATTTCAAGCAGTTCGATTACGAAGTGGACAGGAGCACCGAGGTGGTGAACGTTGCGGAATCGCAGACCGTGCGCGGTATGCAGGACGGACTCAATTTTGTGAACATCTTCAAGGCCCTTTTCAAATCCCGCGAAGTGGACGGGCAGGAACGGGAACCGCTCAAAGTGAGCGAGGTGCTCCGGCATGTGTATGACGATGAGTTTTTTGTGGTGGACCTGAAACTGCCACAGGACAAAATCGATGCCTTTTTGCTGTATTGCGATGACAAGATCCCTTCCCAGACCCTGCTCAAAAAAGAGAACGAGTTCCAACTGATCGATTTTCTGGTGACACAGAGCAAGGCCTATCTGGAAACCATCAATGAGGAATGAGACATTTTTTTCTTCCGTTGCTGTGCTTCACGGCCTTTTTTGCCACTGCCCAAGATGGGACCACCAGAACGTTGAACGGAAGGGTCACCAGTACCGATAAGGATGTGGTGGGCGTGGTGGTACAGAACATCAGCTCGGAACAGGCGGTGATCACCGATATGGACGGAAATTTTGCCATCCATGTGCAATTGGGCGACACGCTGGTCTTCTCGGCGGTCCATTTCCAGCGAAAAATAGTGCCCGTCACCGAAGTGCTGTACAGGACCAGTTTTGTGGAAGTGCCCATGGAAGAATTCGTCAACGAACTCAAGGAAGTGGTGGTACGGCCCTACAATCTTTCCGGGGACCTGAGCCAGGATCTGGGCAAACTGACCCTGGAAAAGGATGTGAGCGCATCTGCCTTGGGATTGCCCAACGCTGGCGTGAAGCCATTGACCCAAAGTGAACGGCTGCTTCGGGAAGCATCGTCCATGACCATGACGGCAGGAGGCGGCCTGGGCGGGGCAGGGGGCGGAATGTCGCTCAATCCCATCATCAATGCCATCACGGGACGCACCAAAATGTTGAAGAACCGGGTGAAAGTGGACAATACTTACGCCAGGACCCAACGAGTACAGGATTTTTATGTGGATTCCCTGTTTGTGACCACCTTGAAGATCCCCATGGAAAAAGTGGATGATTTTATGTATTTCTGCGAGGTGGACGAAGTGTTTCAGGAAACCGTTGACACACAGGACAAATTGAAGATATTGGATTTTATGATGAAGAAGAGCCGCGCCTACCGCAAGAACAATAATTTGGATTGAAGGTTGGGAGTCGGGAGTCGGAAAGTGCCAAGTTCAGGTTCAAGTTTCAAGTTCAAGAACTGAGAATATGGAAAATAGAGGATAGACTATAAACTATAAACTATAAACCTTTAACCCTTAGTCATTTACTCTTCACCTTTAACCCAAAACTGACTTCGAGCATCAAGCATCGAGCATCAAATTCCAATAACCCAATAACCCAGTAACCCAATAACCCAGTAACCCAATAACTCAGTAACCCTATAACTTGACAGAAAAAGATGTTTTGGCAAACTAATTGCAGATAACCCCATAAAACTGTAACATTGCCCTTAAATTAACGTCAGATATACCATGATGAAGCGGAAAATTGCAAGAATGTTGATGCTGCCTTTGGCCATGGTTCTTTTATTGTCCTTCACCGCTGCACATAAATTTTACGTGAGCGTCACCAATGTGGCCTATGCCGAGGACGATGGTGCGTTCCAGATCACCTCGCGTGTCTTTATAGACGATCTGGATGCCGTTCTGTTGGAACGCTACGGCATCAAGGCCAAATTGGCCACCCCGGACGAAGCCAAGGTAGCCGATGCCTATATTGAAAAGTATTTCAGGGCCAAGTTTGCCGTAATGTTCAATGGTGAACCCGCCCATTACAATTTTTTGGGAAAACGATACGATACCGATGTGATCATCTGTTATCTTGAAATTCCCAACGTGCAATTGTCGGACATCAAGACCATGAGCGTGCAGAACGAAGTGCTCACCGATCTCTTCGATGAACAGAAGAACGTAGTCCATGTGAAATGGAACGGGAACAAAAAGAGCTTTGTCCTGATAAAGAGCGACAGTAAAGGAATGTTAAACTTATAACGCATCCTTAACATTCGGTTAAAATGCGTTATTTTTCACCCTTATAAAATCAAATTGAAAATGAACAGAATCAAACACTACGTAGCTTCCCTACTTTTTCTTATCGGTGCCGTGGCGATGGCACAGGAGGGAGAGGCCAAAAAGGAGCGGGAGCCCGGACACTACAACCAAAGTAGGTTCAAACAATTGTACGAGGAGTTCTCCACTCCCAATACCTATCGCTCAGCTTCGGGCGCCCCAGGCCCCGACTACTACCAACAGCAGGCGGATTATGTAATGAACGTGGAACTGGACGACAAGAATGCCAAACTATATGGTGAGGAAACCATCACCTACCACAACAATTCACCGGACAACCTGGAGTTCCTTTGGGTGCAGTTGGACCAAAACGTGCGTGCCAAGGATTCCAAGTCGCCATTAAGGGACGGTAACGGCGTGAACATCGCCTATACCGCGGGCAATTTTGCCGAAACCTATATGACAGAGCCCTTTGATGGTGGTTTCAACATAGAGTGGGTGAAGGATGCCAGCGGCAAACCTTTGTCCTACACCATCAACCAGACGATGATGCGGGTAAACATTCCCCAGGCCCTAAAAAGCGGGGAGAAGATTTCCTTTTCCATCAAGTGGTGGTACAATATTCCCGATCATACCGTAAACAGGGCCCGTTCCGGATACGAGTACTTCCCCAAGGATGGTAACCGTGCCTATGTGATCGCACAGTTCTTCCCAAGAATGGCGGTCTATAGCGATGTGGAAGGATGGCAAAACCATCAGTTTTGGGGAAGCGGCGAGTTTGCCCTACCTTTTGGAAACTACGATGTGAGCATCACCGTGCCCGCAGACCACATTTTGGATGGAACCGGGGTATTGCAGAACAGGGAGGAAGTGTTCTCCAAAGAAATGATGAAGCGTTACAAAGAAGCCACCAAGTCCTATGACAAGCCGGTGATCATTGTGACCCAAGAAGAAGTGGAAGCCTTGGAAAAAGGTTTCGCCACGGACAAGAAAACTTGGAAATTCAAGGCGACCAATGTCAGGGACTATGCGTTTGCCTCTTCCAGAAAGTTCATTTGGGACATGCAGGCCGTCAAAATAGGCGGAAAGGATGTTATGGCCGTTTCCATGTACCCCAAGGAAGGAAACCCACTTTGGGAAGACATGTCCACCAAGGCTGTGGTGCAGACCTTGCAGACTTACTCAAAGCATACGTTTGATTACCCCTACCACAAAGCCATCTCCGTACATGCCAAGAACCAGGGGATGGAATATCCCATGATCTGTTGGAACTACGGACGCCCCAATGAGGACGGCACCTATTCCGATAGGGTCAAATACGGTATGATCAGTGTGATCATCCACGAGGTGGGACACAACTTCTTCCCGATGATCGTCAACTCCGATGAGCGTCAGTGGGGATGGATGGACGAAGGATTGGATACCTTTATGCAATACTTGGCAGAGCAGGAATTTGGAAAGACCTATCCGGACATTATCGCCCCGAACGGAAAATACCCATCACAAAGAGGTGAACCAGCTGCCATTGTGCCCTACATGAGCGGCGACCAGAAGTATATCTCACCCATTATGTCCAACCCGGAGAACGTGTACCAGTTGGGCCCGAATGCCTATGCCAAACCAGCTACCGCATTGAACATCTTGAGGGAGACGGTTATGGGCAAGGAACTGTTCGATCATGCCTTCAAGACCTACGCACAGCGTTGGATGTTCAAGCACCCAACTCCTGAGGATTTCTTCCGTACCATGGAAGATGCATCCGCCGTGGATTTGGATTGGTTCTGGAGAGCTTGGTTCTACACCACCGATTATGTGGACATAGGGGTCAAGGGAGTCAAAAAATACTACGTGAGCAACAAGCCCACCAAGGAAATGGAGAAGTACATGGCCGATAGGAACCTTACCGAGGCCGACCTTCCCCCATTGGTATATTTGGCGGAAGAGGACAGTGAGGACTACATGCCGGAGCTCAAAGGAAAATCCCCAACGGAGACTTCGCAAAACCTCAAGGAATTTATGATGGACAACATGACCGAGGCCGAAAGGTCACAGGTGAAGGAGCCCAAATATTTCTATGAGATCACTTTTGACAAGCCGGGAGGAGTTCCCATGCCATTGATCGTGGAATATACCTATGCCGATGGCAGCAAGGAAAATGTGACCTATCCGCCAGAAATCTGGAGAAAGAACGATGCCGAGGTCAAAAGGGTCATTTCTTCACAGAAGGAATTGGTAGGTATTGTGGTCGATCCCAAATTGGAAACCGCCGATATCGATACCACCAACAACGCTTGGCCACAGAAGGATGAAAAATCGGACTTTGATAAGTTCAAGGACAGTATCAAAGGAGAAAAATAAAAACCGTTGTGGATTTTGACTGAAATTTGTCAGTTCGAGTGGTTTTTCGATAGAAAAATTGTACCTGCCTGGCGGCAGGCAGGTCGAGAACCAGAATTTCAAGTCCAAAACAGATTAGCTTCGCTGAATCTTTGATTTCTCGATACAAAATTCCTCTGGAATTTCACTCGAATTGACAGGTTTGGCATAAGAAGATCCCAAAACAACAACGGATTAGAAATATTTAACTAAGAAGAGCCCCGTGATTTCACGGGGCTTTTTTATTTTCCTGCCAAGTTCTGATTATATTTGTTGTATGTATTTTCTATTCATAAGCGGCGCAGAGATTTTTTTCATCCTATTTATAGTGGTGATGGTCTTTGGTGCCGATAAGATTCCCGGTATCGCCAAGGGACTTGGCAAAGGGATGCGACAATTGCGGGATGCTACCGATGACATCAAACGGGAAATCCAAAAAAGTGCCGAAAAACAGGGCATCGATACGGATTTTACCAAAGAGATCCGCAATGAACTCAACGAGGTGAAGAAAAATGTGGATGAAGTCACAGGCTCGGTAAAAAGAAGCACCAAATAATCCATGCTTGAAAAATTGCTCCAATGGGATCGGGATACATTTATCTATCTCAATAGTTTGGGCATTGAAAGATATGATGGTTTTTGGTCCACTGTGACCCATATTGCCACATGGATTCCCCTTTTTGTTCTTTTTGTGGTGCTACTATATGTGAAATTCCCCAAAAAGGAAGCTCATTACAAACTCCTGACGGTTCTAGGATTGGTCATCTTCGTGACCGCCATCACCCATTGGACCAAAATTTCTGTGGCGCGATTGCGGCCCAACAACACCGAAGAGATCAATACCCTGATCCGCATACTGAAAAGCCCGACCGACTACAGTTTTTTCTCAGGGCACGCCTCCAGTTCCTTTTCCATCACCATGTTGGTGTACCTTTTTTTGCGGACAAAATTGAAATGGGCCATCCTTTTCTTCATTTGGCCCCTGCTTTTTGCCATGAGCCGCATCTACGTCGGTGTCCATTTTCCCATTGACATCATTGTGGGAATGGTCGTGGGCATCTTGTCAGGCGTCTTGTTCCATTGGATTTACAGGCGTTTTATAGCACCCGGCTCAATGTCAGTCCATCCCTGATGGGCAATAGTACCGTTTCCACCCTTGGGTCATCCTTGAGTTTTTGGTTATAGGCCAGAAGGGCGGCCGTGGCCTTATCGGATTTTTCAAGGGGTTCCACCACTTTGCCGGACCATAACACATTGTCGGATAGAATAACACTGCCCGGCCTTGTTTTTTGGATCACAGCCTCAAAATAGGCATCGTAGTTTACTTTCTGCGCATCAATGAAGACCAAATCAAAGGTCTGTTCCAACTGTGGCACCACGCTCAGCGCATCGCCCGTATGCTGGATGATCTGTGAACCATACCCACTCCGATCAAAATAGTTACGCTGGATCTGGTGGAGTTCTTCGTTCACCTCAATAGTGTGCAATTGCCCTCCTTTTTGCAATCCTTCGGCCAAGCAGAGAGCTGAATATCCCGTGTAGGTCCCGATTTCCAAAATGTATTTCGGGGCGATGATCTTGGACAGCATACTGAGTACCCTTCCCTGAAAATGTCCCGTGATCATCCGGGGCTGTACCACTTTCAGGTGGGTTTCGCGGGTCAGTTCCCGCAACAGTTCGGGTTCCGGTTCCGAATGGTCGGCAATATAACTTTCCAACAAAGGGGAGAGGAAATGCATGGTCAAGTTTTCGCAAAAATAGGGAAAAGAAGTACATTCGATATGGATTCACGAATTTGGAAAATGATGTCAAAAACAATACAGATAAGAAAAGCCGAAAGGGAAGACCTGCCCACCTTGCTGCAATTTGAACAGGAGATCATCAAGGCGGAACGCCCCTTCGATGTCACCATCAAAGAAGGTCCGGTAAGCTATTATGACCTAGGGCAGATGGTGGAAGATGCGAATGCCTATGTAGTTGTGGCCGAAGCTGACGGAAAGCTCGTGGCATCCGGCTATGCCATCCCCAAGAAAGCAAGACATTACTTGGACCACGAGTGGTATGCCTACTTGGGGTTCATGTACACCGATCCGGAATATCGTGGTTTGGGCATCAACGCCAAAATTGTGGATGAACTGAAGCAGTGGTCGGAACAAAAAGGGTTCAAGGAAATACGGTTGACCGTGTACAGCGATAACCTTCCAGCCATCAGGGCCTATGAAAAAGCAGGGTTTAAAAAGCATATCATCGAAATGCGGTTGGAGTGATTTTCTGGGGGCGGGATTTAATTCCACAAATCGTATTTTTGAAGCAAACCAAAAGCACATGACATTCCAAAACACACTGGAATTTGCACAACAGCTCGACGCTGCCGATACGCTATCCAAATACAGACAAGAGTTCCACTATCCGCAGGTGAATGGCCGGGATGTCATCTATTTCACCGGAAATTCCCTCGGTTTGCAGCCCAAGCGCACCCAAGCGTATGTGGACGAGGTGATGAAGGATTGGAGGGAACTGGCCGTGGAGGGGCATTTTTATGCCGAAAAACCGTGGTGGGACTATCATGAGCGATTGGCGGAAGGATTGGCGAAAGTGGTGGGCGCACAGCCCAAAGAAATTTCGGTGATGAACACCCTCACCGTGAACCTGCACCTTTTGATGGTTTCTTTCTACAGACCAACCGCAAAGCGGTTCAAGATCCTCTGTGAGGAAAAGGCTTTTCCGTCGGACCAGTACATGTTGCAAAGCCAGGCCCGTTTTCACGGATGGGACCCAAAGGAAGCCATCGTTGAGGTGAAAAAAAGGGAAGGGGAACATGCTTGGCGAACGGAGGACATCATTGCAAAGATCAATGAGGTGGGCGATGAGCTTGCCTTGGTGCTGATGGGCGGGGTGAATTATTATAACGGGCAAGTGCTGGACATGCAGGCCATCACCGCAGCTGGAAAAGCCGTTGGGGCCTTGGTGGGCTGGGATTTGGCCCATGCCGTAGGAAACGTGAAGCTACAGCTGCACGATTGGGGCGCAGACTTTGCCGCTTGGTGCAGCTACAAATACATGAACAGCGGTCCTGGGAATGCCTCGGGTATTTTTGTCCATGAACGACATTTGGAAAAGGAAGATATCCCTCGTTTTGAGGGATGGTGGGGGAACAAAAAAGAGACCCGTTTCTTGATGAAGCCCGAGTTCGACCCCATTGCTTCTGCCGATGCCTGGCAGTTGAGCAATCCGCCTATCCTTTCATTGGCCCCTTATTTGGCCTCTTTGGAACTGTTCGATGAGGTGGGGATAGATGCCTTGATCGAAAAACAACGGACCATTGTGGCCTATCTGGAATTTATTCTCCATGAGATAGACAAACAGGTGGACAGCACTTTTGAGATCATCACCCCAGCGGAGCGGGGCTGCCAGCTCTCCGTGTTTTTGCACGGTGAGGGTAGGGCGCTGTTTGAGTATTTGATGGAGCAAGGGGTGATCACCGATTGGCGGGAACCCAATGTGATACGCTTGGCTCCGGCCCCCTTCTATTGCTCGTATGAAGATATGTACCGCTTTGGACAGATCTTGAAACAAGGCATACAGAACAAATAGCATTGACCACTCTTTATATGAACCCAACCAACCGCTCAACCTTATGAAGTCCCTCAAATTGATTCTGTCCAACCCAAGGTATTTTGGAACGGCATGGGTTTTTACCAGTATCAATATTTGGTTTGGTACCTGGGCCATATATATTCCCACCGTAAAAGAGAAGTTGGGCATCGATAAGGCAGATCTGGGCATTGCACTGTTTTGTCTGTCCCTCGGCGTGTTCACCATTATTCCAGTGGCATCCAAGCTCATCAACAAAATTGGAGTGGGCAGGGCTTCGTGGTTTGGTGTCGTAGGGGTCACTGCTACCGCCATGCTGCCGCTCATGGCCCCCAATTATTACTTGTTGATGGCAGCACTGTACCTATTTGGCGCGGGCAATGGTTTTATCGATATTGCTATAAACACCTTGGTCACGGAGATTGAAAAAGAGGACAAACAAAATTTCATGTCGGCGGCCCACGGCTTTTTCAGTCTGGGTGGTATTTTGGTGGGGTTGGGCAGTTTCCTCATCCCTGTTATTGGTAGTCCTGTGCTTCACATGGGCATTACGGTGGTGTTGGTGTTTATCCTCAATCTCTATTTTAGAAAACACTACATCCACATTGTTGCCGCTCCTGTGGAAAAGGAGCCATTTAGCCTCAAACTTTTTAAGCCTTTGCTGCTGTTGGGCATCATAGGTTTTGTTTCTTTCGGTAGCGAAGGTGCCATCATCGACTGGAGCGGGCTTTACCTTAAAGAAATGACCATGGCCCCCGAAATGCTGATCGGTGCAGGGTTCTTGGCGTTTTCCACGACCATGACGTTGGGCCGATTTCTTGGTGATGGGATCAGCGCTAAAATTGGTCCTATTAAAATTGTGGGGTTAGGTGCCTTTATCGCCGCTTTGGGCTATTTGTTGGTACTCACACAGCACACCACATTGTCCATCATTGGTTTTGCTTTTAATGGTCTTGGGTTTTCGGTCATTGTTCCCGAATTGTTCCGGATAGGCGGGAATGTAAAAGGAGTGGACTCTTCCCAAGGGGTTGCCTTCATTGCAGGGTCGGGTTATATTGGTTTTTTGCTGGGGCCCGTCATTTTGGGGTTCATTGCAGAAAGTGCTTCGTTGAAGTATAGCTTTATGCTGTTGTTGGGTATGGCCCTGTTGGTTATGGGGATCACTTTTTTTCTCGGTAAGAAGCGGAAATGAAAAATTGCTTGTTTGCAATTTGGTGAAAAAGACCTTGCCTATTGTTAATGACACTTTTCCTTTAATTTAGGTAATGCTTTTTGTATTTGTGCATGATGGAAATAATTGCAACTTTAGCTTCATCCAGTTCTTCTTTACTATATGTACTATATGTTTCCATCAATGTTGGTTAATTTGACAGAGCTTTTATCGCTTCCGATTTTGATATGGTAAAATTGATATGTTTCCCTTTGTTGCTCTCAAAAATAAAGTCATTTAAACTCTTGCTTTCAAATTTTGAAAAATCCCCAACAATGGCCAAAGGCATTCCATATTGTGCGAACTTTTGAAGTATTTCACCTGCAATTTTCGTTTTTAAATCAAAAAAGCCAGGAACTATATTTTTCTCGTACAGGATGATTTTGTCAAACCCTTGGTAATATAGATTCCCGAAAATTTCCAATCCGTCTTCAGGTGTTTTTAAAATGATTTCGTCCGAAATGATTTCGCCTATTTTTATGCTATTTATGGTATGGGTTTCAATTTTCATTTCAATCTTTTGAATTGATTAATTTTGGGCCAATTTTTTGATGCTGTTCAGAGTCCGCTATCAATATTTCCATCAGTTCTTTCATTTGTAATCCACATCCGTTTTTTAGATCGCAAGAACCGAATGGGACTATCATGAGGATCAAAAATTCATATTTGTTCCTATTCTTTAAACTTTTCTTTTCTGAATTTCGACAACGGATTGGATAACAATTCGCTTATATGGATGCAAAGAACACCGATATATACTCAAAATGGAGTATAAAAGATGTAATGCCCCATACTTGTGTTCTTACTCCTTTTTTACCGTCAAGCCCGTAAAATACAGCTTGGTGTTGCCCTCGGGCCTGTTGTATTGCTGTGCGAGTTTCAGCCCGCCTACCTCAGTATAATCCTCCCAAGTGGCGGCCAACGAAGGCTCTTCTTGGTTGGACTTGCGATAGACCCATTCCCGGATGATATGGTCGTCCTTGAAATAAAGATCATAGGCATCGCCAGGGGTATAGCCGCCCTCGTTCTTGTACACAATGGTGAGTTTTTGCATCTGCTCCCCACTGATGGGGGCCTTTGCATCCGCTGAGTGCTCAAACGTATAGCTCTTGGAGTCCCACATCAGGTTGAAGGGTGCCAACAGCCAGTACCGATCGTTGATGAACCCGCTGTTGGTCTTGTAGGCAATGGAATCCATGTTCCCTTTGTTGTACACCAAGGTGTCCGTTCCGGAAATGGCGGTCACTTCGTTCAGTTTGGGTCTCCAGGCCCAGCTGCGCTCAAAGTGCATGGAATCCCTGTCCACGTTGAAGGTAAAGGTGATCTCCTTCACCGATTTCCAATTTTGGTAACCATGCGCATCCGCCACCAGTTCGGGGACGGTTTTTTCAGGTGCTGCGGTCTCTTCCGTTTTTTTGGTCTCTGTTTTGCAGCCCATCAAAAGGATCAGGGAGCACATTCCAACGAGGTAAACAGTCTTCATATCTGGTTTTTAACCAAATATACCTGAAATTCCCCTATTTTTGCGCCCCTTTTTGAGGGACACCAAAAAATAAATCGAGCCAGGAGTGACTTTTCTGAGAAAACTGTTTCTAATCGTTATAAGTAACCCCGACAAAACGTTTTTGGAAGCAGAAGACCTTTATGCCCATCTGTCGGATGAGGAATTAGTGGAACAGATTGTTGCGAGCAATGACCCTCTATTGTTCGAGAAGTTGTATGACCGCTACGCCAAGATGGTGTACAACAAATGCTATGGATTTGCAAAATCCGATGACGAAGCCGAGGATTTGACCCAGGACGTTTTTCTGCAGCTTTTCATTAAATTGCGGACGTTCAAGGGGAAATCCAAGTTCTCCACTTGGCTGTATTCTTTTACGTATAACTTTTGTGTAAACTACATCAATCGGAACAAGCAACGGAAAATACGTGATAAATCCGTTCTTGTCGAAGAGACCGAATATAAGCTTACGGAAGATGTGCCCGATGAGAGCTTGTACGAAATGAAGGCGGACAGGCTCAAAAAGGCCCTGGAAATGATCTCTGCCGAGGATAAGTCCCTATTGCTGTTGAAATACCAGGATGGGGCCAGCATCAAAGACCTTGTTGACTTGATGGACATTGGCGAGAGTGCCGTGAAAATGCGGTTGAAAAGGGCAAAGGAAAGATTATTGGAAATCTACAATACCCAGGAATAGATGGCAACGCAACACAACAATCCGTTCAAAGAGCTGGAGGCCTCACTCAGGGAGGCCCCGCCCGGTATGAAAAAGAAGGTCATGAACGACATAGCGGCCGCAAAGCTGATCATGGACATGGCCTCTTTGTTTTCCATCAATTTGGGAAGCGCCCTGCGCAAACTCTTCAGGACCCTGGGAGATAACTGAACACCTAACAACTACACTATATAAATAAACAACAACTATGGAAACAATCAACAATTGGAAGAACATCACCTTTGATTCCCTTTCGACCATGGGAAGGGAAGTGGCAATGGTATTTCCCAAGATCATCGGGGCCATTGTGATCATGCTCTTGGGGTGGCTGGTCATCAAGATCGCCCTGTTCGTGTTGGGAAGGGTCTTGAAATTGGCCAAAGTGGACCTCCTCAACGATAAGATAAACACTATGGGCCTGAACAACAGGGGTGATTTTAAGATAGATGTGGCCAAGATTGTCCTGGGATTCGTCAAATGGCTCCTGATCTTGGTATTTTTGATCGTTGCAGCGGATATTCTCAACTGGCAGATCATTTCAGTGGAAATTGGAAACCTGTTGCATTACCTGCCCCGTTTCTTCAGTGCCCTTGCCCTGTTGATGATCGGGTTCTACATCGGCAACTTCGTCAAGAATACCGTGAAGCGATTGTTCGATTCCTTGGAGTTTGGCGGGTCCAATCTGGTGAGCAACCTGTTGTTCTACATCATCGTCATCTTTATGTCCGTTACCGCACTCAACCAAGCGGGGGTGGACACGACCATCATCACCAACAACATCACCATGATCATGGGGTCCTTCCTTTTGGCCTTCGCGCTGGGAGTGGGACTCGGTTCCAGGGAAATCATTGCGGACATCCTTCGGTCCTTCTACACCCGAAAAACCTTTGCGGTAGGCGACACCATTGTGATCGGGGGCGATGAGGGCACCATAGAATCCATTGACAACAATAGCCTTACCTTGGTCACCCAAAGGGGCAAGTTTGTGATCCCGATAAAGGATGTGGTGTCCCAAAAAGTGGAGATACGCTCCTAAACCGACCATTGTGCCAAAGCAGTGGCATGATTTCCTTGGAATTTGATTATTTTTGGACTTCACAACAATAAAAAAATGAGTTCAAAAAAAGGAAAGGTTCAGGAATTGATCCAAGAGAAGTTGCTCGATGAGCGCAAGATATTTTTATGGGGCCAAGTGGACGATGATTCTGCCAAGCACGTCATAGACCGTTTGCTCTATTTGGATCTTCAGAATCATAAGGAGATCCAGTTGATCATCAACAGCCCAGGAGGTTATGTGACCTCGGGCTTTGCCATTTATGACACCATCAAGCAGATCAAAAGCCCGGTTTCCACCGTGTGTAGTGGACTGGCGGCCTCCATGGGGTCCATTCTTTTGTCCGTGGGCGAAAAGGGGAGAAGGTTCATCCAGCCCCATGCGCGCGTAATGATCCACCAGCCCAGTGGCGGTGCAAGGGGGCAAGCTTCCAATATAGAGATACAGGCCAAGGAAATTGTAAAGACCAAGGAATTGGGGGCCCGTATCTTGGCGGAAAACTGTGGACAGACATTCGAAAAGGTCATGAAGGATTTTGACCGTGATTACTGGATGGGCGCCGAAGAATCCGTGGAGTATGGCATCGTGGATGGAATCTTGAAATAAAGACCCTATACCCTAAAAGGGAAAAAGTCCTTCGCAAATTTTTGAGAAGGACTTTTTTCATATATATGGACGCCGAAGCGGGATATTTGTAGTATTTACGACCCAATGGGCACCAAAGGATTTTGAGGGACTGTTAAAATAAATTTAAAACCTGTCCGGATCTGTCATGACCTCAATGGCACGTGCCTGCAACTGTTCCATTTCATTTTTGGTTTTTTTGTCCAACAAGCTGAACATCATCGACATTCTTGGATTGTTTTCAAGGAGAGGGCGTTTTTCCTTTAGGAAATTCCAATATAGCGCATTGAACGGGCAGGCCTTTTCACCGGACCGGGCACTGTGCTTGTAAAAACAGTCCGTGCAATAATTGCTCATTTTATGGATATAATTGGCACTGCTCACATAAGGTTTTGTGGCCAATAGCCCACCATCTGCAAATTGGCTCATGCCCCGTGTGTTGGTGATTTCCACCCATTCGATGGCATCAATGTAAACGCCAAGGTACCATTGGTCCACCGCATCGGGATGGGTTTGGGTCAACAGGGCATAATTCCCAAGGATCATCAACCGTTGAATATGATGGGCATAGGCGTGGTCCAGACTTTGGGTGATGGCATTCTTGAGGCAGTTCATCTTGGTGTTCCCTGTCCAAAAAAAATCGGGTAGGGGATTATGGTTGTCCAGTTTGTTGTATTGGGCATAGTTGGGCATCTCTTTCCAATAAACCCCTCGCATGTATTCCCGCCAGCCTATGATCTGTCTGATAAACCCCTCCACTTGGGAAATGTGTATGTCTTTTTGATGGGCCCGATAATGTTCCAGAACGGTGTCCACCACTTCTTTTGGGGACAACATTTTACTGTTCATGGCGAACGAAAGCCGGGAGTGGAACAGGAATTTCTCGGCTGTGTGCATCGCATCCTGATAATCCCCAAAATTCTCCAGAAGATGGGTGCAAAAATAATCCAGCAGTTGAAGGCTTTCCTTTCGGGTGACCGGCCAATTAAAACTTTCAGGATCAATGTTCCCGAACGTTTTTACCCCGGCCTTTTCCAATTCCGCGACCAAGGCCCCGACATTTCTTGAAAAAGTCATCTCACTGGGAATCTTTGGATGACCGGTCCACTTTTTTCGGTTGTGCTGGTCAAAGTTCCATTGGCCGCCCTCAGGTTGTCCATTCACCATCATAATGTCGTGTTTCTTCCGCATCATACGGTAGAAGCCTTCCATGAGCAACTGTTTCTTTCCGAAGAAATCACCCAGTTCGCCCCGTGTAGTATAAAAATGCTCGGTAGCGTAGGTCGCTGTAGGTATGGAAAGGGAATCACCTATTTCTTTCAACTGTTTGTCCAAGCGGTATTCATCCGGTAGTTGGTACTCCAATTTTTTGATTGCGTTCTCCGAAACGTAACGGTCTATCAGGACACCCAGATCCTGTGGATTGTCCGTGTCGCCAATTTTGAGATACGCTACGGTATGTCCACTGTCCTTCAGGGTTTCTGCAAAGGAGCGCATGGCCAAAAAGAAACCGACCACCTTTTGGATATGGTGTTTCACATAATCCGTCTCTTGCCGCATCTCTGCCATGAGATATACCACATCCTTATCAACTTTTTTGAACCAACTGTGTTCACTGTTCAGTTGGTCACCCAATAGCAATCGTAGTGTTTTCATTCTTCAAATAGTGAGGGTTGCAACCACAGCTTGCGAAAGCTACGGTCTGGATCGTACAAGGTGGCCTGTCGTTCGGTATTGAAGGTCCGGTCCCTGGGGTCGTTGCCCACGCCGCTGTTGTACATCCAATTGCCCCAATTGTTGTGCACATCATAGTCTATCAGCAGGGACTCAAAATAGGAGGCGCCTATTCTCCAATCTTGTTGTACATGTTTGGCCCAATAACTGGCCACATTTTGTCTGCCCCTGTTGCTCATCCATCCAGTGTGTTTCAATTCCAGCATATGGGCATTGACAAAATCATCGCTTGTTCTGCCATTGATCCAACTGTCCTTTGTTTTTTCATCATTTCCCCATTCATATGCAACTTCCCGGATACCGCCAAGTTTGAAAATCCGGTTTCCATGTTTCAAGGATATATATTTAAAATAGTCCCGCCAGAGGAGTTCAAAAACAAGCCAATAGGTACTTGCGTTCTTTTCCACCTCTTTTTCATAATGTTGCACTTCCCAATAAATGGTACGTGCAGATATACTGCCATTTGCGAGCCATGCGGACAATTTGGAGCTGTAATCGGTACCAATGAGACCGTTGCGTGTTTTTTTGTATGAGGAGAGTTTTTTGGTCTCCCAGAAATAGTGGTCCAAACGCGCCAAGGCAGATTCTTCGCCACCGCTGAAAGGAAAGGCCGAACGCCTATCTTTTTTGAAACTCGGGACTCCCAAATCGGCCAAAGTTGGGATAGAGGTGTTGGTTTCCATACGATTGCCGGGGGGCATGCTGGCAGGTCTTGCCGAAACTGGGCGCACCTTGGCGAGTCTTTCACATTTTTTCCGAAAATCGGTAAAGATTGCTGGAATATGTTCAAAGTCAGAAAAAGGAACGTCATCGGGATGGTACAGGAATTGATCAAAAATTTCGATGAACGAAATCGCTTTATCGACCTTGTTTTTAACAGCGGTGATGGTCTGTGCCTCTTCAAACGTCCATTCTGCCTGTATGAAAATAGTGTCGATATGGTACTTTTCCACCAATTCAGGAATTTTGTCCTCCGGCCTGCAAAAAAAGGTGAGCAATGATATGTTGATGTTCTCTAGGTTTCTCTTCAACTGCTCCACCGTTTCCAAAAGAAATTGGGCGCGAAACGGGCCTGTTTTTCTAAAACCGAATGCTCCAATTTCGTAATGCCTGGGATCGAAAAAATAGACAGCCATCAATTTTTGGCCATTCATGGCATGCTTGAGCACCTGATTGTCCCGTACCCTCAGGTTATTGCCAAACCAAATAAGGTTGTTTGTCATGGATCATGTGTTTCTTCGGCATCGCTCACTGCAATATTTCACCGATTCCCAATTGAGTTCCCATTTCTTTCTCCAGGCAAAAGGTCTTTTGCAGACGGGGCAGATTTTTTGGGGAAGATGAGATTTCTTGTGCGGCACGATATTATTTTGTTTAATAAAAATACAAAAAAATTAAACATTTTAACGACTTTTTCCTTGGGCCCCATCAAGAAACCATATGATCTCCAAATTCCCTATTTTTGCATCTTAATCAGAATTGGCCCAGTTGGGCATTTATGGCACAGACTCCCAAAAATATAGCCATCATCGGTTCCGGATTGGTGGGTTCGCTCTTGGCAATTTATCTTCGAAAAAAAGGACACACAGTTACGGTTTTTGACAGAAGGCCCGACATCAGGACCATTAAATTTTCCGGTCGATCCATCAACCTGGCCATGAGCAACAGGGGATGGCGCTCCCTCGAAAAAGTAGGTCTTGAGGCAAAGATCAAGGAAATAGCCATTCCTTTGGACAAGCGTGCTATGCACGTGAACGACAAACCGGTCTATTTTCAAAAATATGGAAAGGAAGGGGAGGCCATTTGGTCCATTTCCCGGGGTATCCTGAACAAGCGAATGATCGATTTGGCGGAAGAGGAAGGTACCGAGTTCCGCTTCAATGAAAAAGTATGGGACATTGACCTTCCCACGGCACGATTATACACCGGCGAAACCGAAAAAGGGGAGTGGAAGGAATATCAATACGATCTCGTGTTCGGGTGCGATGGAGCATTCTCAAGGGTCAGGCACAAGATGCAACGACAGAGCAGGTTCGATTATTCTCAAGATTTTATAGATGTGGGCTATAAGGAGCTTACCATTCCGGCCAATGAGGACGGCACCCACAAATTGGACAAAAACTCCTTTCACATATGGCCAAGGGGCCAGTTCATGCTCATCGCCATGCCCAATGTGGATGGCAGTTTCACCTGTACGCTCTTTTTGCCTTTTGAAGGGAAAGTGTCTTTCGAGAGCATTGCTACGGAAGATGATGCCCGTGCATTTTTCAAGGAATATTTCCCCAATGTGCAAAAGGTTATCGAGGACCTGACCAAGGATTTTTTCAACAACCCCACCAGTGCCATGGTCACCATGAAGTGCTATCCATGGACCTATTGGAACAAAGTGGCACTGGTCGGCGATTCCGCCCATGCCATAGTGCCTTTTTACGGACAGGGCATGAATGCGGGTTTTGAGGACATTTATATGCTCGACAAATTGATGGATGCCCACGGGGACGATTGGGATACCATTTTTTCGACCTATCAAAAAGAGCGCAAGCCGAACGCAGATGCCATTGCGGAGCTCAGTTACAGAAATTTTGTGGAGATGAGCAGTAAAACGGCCGACCCCAAGTTTCTATTACAAAAAAAGATAGAGAAACATTTTGCGGCAAAACATCCCGAAAAGTGGATTCCGGTCTATAGCAGGGTCACATTTTCTGAAAGACCGTATGCGGAGGCATTGGCCATTGGGGACCAGCAGGAAAAGATCATGAAAGAAGTGATGCGAATGCCCCATATTGAAGAAAAATGGGATTCCCAAGAAGTAGAGGACAGGATATTGGAGCTGTTGGGGGAGGAATAAAACAAATATAAACCAACAAAAAAGCCACCCTTTGGGTGGCTTTTTTGTTATCTGGTGGAATGCAATCAGAACTTAGCGAAAAGCTCTTGCATTTTTTCCTGTTCTTCCTCGGCCAAAAGTGGATCTACCAAAATCCTACCACTGTGCTCATCGGTGATGATCTTCTTGCGGGAAGCGATCTCTACCTGCACCTGTGGTGGGATGGTGAAGAAGGAACCTCCTGAGGCCCCACGCTCCACGGCAACCACGGCAAGACCGTTTTTCACATTGTGACGGATTCTTTTGTAGGCTTGCACCAATCTGTCCTCGATCTTGTCCTCGAATTCTTCGGATTTCTTCAACAGGGCTTTTTCCTCTTTTTCGGTCTCGGCCAAAATAGCGTCCAATTCCCCTTTTTTATGCTTTAGGTGTCCCTCACGCTCGGTCAGTTTGTCCTTGGTCTGCGCAATCACCTCTTTTTTCTGCTCAATCTGCGCCTTGAACTCCTTGATGTTCTTTTCGGCCAATTGGATTTCCAGTTCTTGGAACTCTACCTCCTTGGTCAACGAATTGAACTCACGGCTGTTCCTGACGTTCTTTTGCTGTTCGTTGTATTTTTTGATGAGTGTCTTGGACTCATCGATAAGGTTTTTCTTGGCAGTGATCTCAAAATTGATGGTCTCAAGATCGGTCTTCAACTTGTCCAATCTGGTCTTGAGGCCATGGACCTCATCTTCCAAATCCTGTACTTCCAAAGGCAGTTCGCCCCTAATGTTGCGTATTTCATCAACCCTGGAATCGATAAGCTGCAAATCGTACAGAGCTCTCAATTTTTCCTCCACGGTGCTTTCTTTCTTGTTCGCCATATAATTTATAGATACTTGATGGGATTCGTAATACTCTCTGATAAAGCGACTGCAAAATTAGGAATTTTTTTTGTAAGATGATCAACCAATAAATCTTTTGTAAACTGCTCAGTTTCAAAGTGCCCAATATCGGCGATGACGATTTGGTCCTCCGCCTCAAAAAACTGGTGGTATTTAATGTCCGCGGTAATGAAAACATTGGCCCCGGAACGCTTGGCCGCAGCTATAGCAAAGGCACCGCTCCCCCCCAAAACGGCCACCTTCCTGACCTTTTTGCCCAATAAACGGGAGTGTCTCACCACAGCTGCCCCCATCCGCTCTTTGACCATGAGCAAAAAGTCCCTTTCGTCCATGTCATGTCCCAAAGTCCCTACCATGCCCATGCCCATGTCCTGGTTGGTGTTTTCCAAAGTGACCACTTCGTGTGCCACTTCTTCATAGGGATGGGCCTCAAAAAGGGCTTCCAGTATTTTATTTTCCTTTTCAAAGGTATAGATCACATTGATCTGCGTTTCCTTTTCAAAATGTACCTCCCCGATTTTTCCAACGGTCGGGTTGGCGTTGTTCCCCGCTTTGAAACTTCCTGTGCCCTCAAGGCTGTAACTGCAGTTGCTGTACTTGCCGATTTCGCCTGCCCCAACGGCAAAAAGTGCATTTTTTACCTTTTCGGCATCCTTCAAGGGGGCGTAGGTGGTCAGCTTTTTGATGGCACCTTTTCGGGGGATAAGGATCTTTGGATTCTTGATGTTCAATACGTCACAGATTTTCGCATTCACGCCCATGATGCTGTTGTCCAGGGCGGTGTGCATGCTGTAGATGGCAATATTGTGGGCAATGGCCTTCATCACCACCCGCTCCACATAGGTGCTTCCTGTAAGTTTTTTTAGCCCTCCGAAGATGATGGGATGGAAGCTCACGATCATGTTGTATTTTTTCTCAATGGCTTCGTCCACTACGTTTTCGAGGGTGTCCAAAGTCACCAAAACGCCCTCAACGTGCATGTTCGGGTTGCCTACCAATAGTCCCACGTTGTCAAAATCCTCGGCATGTGCCAAGGGAGCGAGCTCTTCGAGTATTTTTGTGATGTCCTGTACGGTCATTTTAAAATTCTTAAAGGCCTAAAGATAAAATATTATATTTTCGTTCAATGCAGCAATTGCTCCGTAAAATAGCATTCCCGTTTTCACTGATTTATGCCTTGGTGGTCCACCTAAGAAATGCACTCTATGATGTGGGGGTCTTTACCTCTGTTTCCTATGGAACACCCACCATTTGTGTGGGCAACCTGAGCGTTGGGGGGACGGGAAAGACGCCCATGACGGAATATCTGATCCGCATGTTGCAAGACCATCGGGTGGCCGTGCTGAGCAGGGGATACAAACGGCAGTCCAAAGGATTTGTATTGGCCACTCCCCACACTGGGGTCCTGGAGCTTGGGGACGAACCCTATCAATTGAAAGAGAAGTTCCCGAACGTGGCCGTAGCTGTGGATGCGGACAGGCGAAACGGCATTGCCCAACTGGAGGAGTTCGTAAGGCCCGAAGTGATCATCTTGGACGATGCCTTCCAGCACAGAAGGGTAAAACCCTCATTTTCCATTCTCCTTACCATGTACAATATGCTATATGTGGATGATTGGTACTTGCCCACTGGAAATTTGAGGGACAGTAAGAAGGAAGCCCGAAGGGCGGATGTCATTATTGTGACCAAGTGTCCGGCCCATCTTTCCCATACCGATCGTGAGCGGGTGGTGAAGAGGTTAAGGGCCAACCCCGACCAACAAATACTGTTTGCTACTTTGGAATATCATAACGAAGTGACCGATGGTGGACAACGAAAGATGGGATTGTTGGAGCTAAGGGGAAAACAGGTGGCCCTGGTCACTGGGATAGCATCACCGGAACCCCTTGTGAATCATTTGGATTCATTGGGCATCCAGTTCGAGCATTTTGAATTTGGGGACCACCACCATTTTACCGACAAGGAGGTCGAACAGTTCAAAAGCCATGAAGTGGTTTTGACCACTGAAAAGGATTTTGTGCGACTGGAAGGCCGATTGAAAAACCTTTTTTATGTGCGGATAACCCACAGTTTTGATGCCGACGATAAGGACACACTGGAAAAAATGATAAGAAAACTGGTCTAGATCTCGCCTATGGAGCCTTGCATCCTTTTTTTGAAGATGTTTTCCCCAATTTTTTGATAGAAGACCTCAGGCTTGAAGGGCTTGGTCACCACATCGTTGCAGCCAGCTTGGTAAAAACTTTCGAGACTATCGTCCAATGAAATGGCAGTGAGGGCGATGATGGGGATGTCCTGATCGAACTTCCGGATCTGTCTTGTAGCTTCTTCCCCACTGATCCCGGGCATGTGTATATCCATTAAAATGGCATCATAGGTATTGTTCTTGGCCAAATCGATGGCTTCGTTACCATTGTTGGCAATATCGCAGCTGATCTCTTTCTTGTTGAGCATCTTTTTGGTGATGACCTGGTTGATCTTGTTGTCCTCCACGACCAGAACATGCAACCCACTAAAATCAAATTCTTCCGGATTCAACTCAAAGGAAAGTTCATCCAGGGCCTTGCTGTCACATTTTAGATCCATTTCAAAAAAGAAGGAACTGCCGTGCCCCAACTCACTTTCCAAATGGATGGTACTGCCAAATAGGCCCAAAAGACTCTTTACGATGGTAAGGCCCAGACCAGTTCCCCCATACTCGCGGTTGATCTGGATAGATCCCTGTTCAAAACTGTCAAAAATATGCTGTTGCTGTTCATCGGAAATCCCGATGCCGTTGTCCCTTACTTCAAAATAGAGTTTCACTTGGTCCTCTTCCTTTCGGAGGAGTTTTGCTATGACCTCCACTTTTCCATTTTTGGTGAACTTTAGGGCATTGCCCACCAAGTTCATGAATATCTGGGAAAGTTTTATGGGGTCGCCAAGAAGATGCGTTGGTATGTTGGGGTCATAATCCAAGATCAACTTGGTCTTTTTCTCGTTGGCATTCTGTTGAAGGGAGTCCACGACATCCGTGAGCACTTTGTTCAGTTTGAATTCTATGCTCAGAGGCTCCAACTTGTCGGCATCGATCTTGTTGATCTGCAGGATATCATTGATGAAGTTCAACAGGTATTCCCCGGAGAATTTCAACGATTTCAAATGTTCTTTTTGGTGTTCCGAAGGATTTTCCTCCAAGAGCAGGTGGGTGAGCCCGGTGACGGCATAGAGCGGTGTTCGGAGCTCGTGGGTCACAGTGGACAAGAAATTTGTTTTGGCCTCCATGGCGGAAACAGCGGCATCCCGGGCCAGCTCCAGTTCCTTGTTCTTGGTGTACAGAAGATCGTTTGTCTTCAATTTGATCTGGTTGTTCCTAAAAAGGGACACGGCCAATAGGGAAATGATGGTTAAAAATGCCGAAGTCAATATGGCGGTGATCTCAGATCGGTTCTTGGATTCGCTCAGTTCCTCATTTTTGGCCTGTAGTTTGTTCAGCTCGGTCATTTGGTGCTCAAACCGGATCTTGTCGGCGGTAGCAATATCCAATTTGGCCTTTTCAATGTTGAAAATGGAATCCTTGATGCGTTCCAGCTTCTTGGTGTAGAAGAGTGATTCATCATAGCGACCCATTTTTTCATAAATGTTGGACAATTGTTCGTAGGCATTCTTCACCTCTTTGGAAAAGCCATGTTTTTCTGCCAGTTCCAAGGTGGCCTTGGAGTGGATGATGCCTTCTTCCAGATCATTGAGGATGATGCTGATCGCGGCCAATTGTAGGTTGGCCTTGGTGGCAAGGTAGGCCCGTTCCTTGTCGTCTGAGTTAACGATCAACGCATTCAGGTTTTTGATGGCGTTCTCGTAATTGGTGATGTTGGTGTAGATGTACGCCTCCAAAAGAAGGATGTTGTTGCCGAGGTTCCTGTTGTTGCTGAGTTTTTTGGATTCTTCCAATAATTTCAACGACTGGAAATTGTTGCCTTCATCAAAACGGAGGGCAGCATCCAAATAGAGGTGGAAGGCCTGTCCGTAGGAATAGGAAATGTCCCGCAGGAGAATGTTGGCCCTGTCCCAATAAAAAAGGGCGGTTTCCCTATCTCCTTCCTCAAGGTAGAGTCGGGCATATTGGTGATAGACATCGAGCAGTAATTTCGCATCTTCGTTGCTTTCCGCAATGTTTGCGGCCTCATCAAGGGTTTGGAGCGCTTTGTCCACCTTGTTCTGGTGCCTGTAGTCCATGAAGTTGTCAAAAATAGACTGGATCTTACTGGTGGAACTGGCATCGTTTTGGCCAAAAGAAGCTTGTGTGCATATCCAAATGCACAAGATAAGCAGCGTTTTCACGCCCATCCCTTTGTGTAGCAAGCCTGAGGTCAAACGTAGTCTTTCTTTATAAGCAAAGCTATTAAATCGATAATTCTGGAGCAATATCCAGTTTCATTGTCATACCATCCGATGATCTTCACCATTTTGCCGATCACAGAGGTCATCAAAGAATCAAACGTACAAGAATGATAACTATTGTTTATGTCGATGGAAACAATGGGGTCTTCCGTGTAATGGAGTATGTTTTTTAACTCATTTTCGGCATATTCCTTAAAGGTAGCATTTATTTCGGCAATGGATGTTTCCCTTTTTACATTGAAAGTGATGTCGGTAAGGGAACCATTGGGCACCGGTACCCGTATGCCACAACCGCCGATGACATTGGAGAGTTCAGGGAAAATACCTGTGATTGCCTTTGCCGCTCCCGTGGTCGTTGGAATGATGGATTGCGAGGCCGCCCTGGCCCTTCTGAGGTCACGATGCGGCGCATCGTGCAGGTTTTGGTCCGAGGTAAAGGAATGCACCGTGGTGATATAGGCCTGTTCCACCCCACAAAGCTCGTTGATAACCTTGATCATGGGTGCGGCATTGTTGGTGGTGCAGGAGGCATTGGAGATGATGTGGTCGTCGGCCCCTATTATTTTCTCATTCACACCCAAAACGACCATTTTGATGGATTCGTCCTCTGGCGGCACGGAAAGAATCACTTTTCTGGCCCCATTGGTCAAATGATGCAGTAATTGTTCCCTTTTCTTGAATTTTCCGGTCGCTTCCACCACAAGGTCCACTTCATGGCTTTTCCAGACTATTTCTTTGGGATGGTTTTGGTTCAATACCTGAATTGTGCGCCCATTTACGATAATCGAACTGTCCTCTGAACGGACATCTGCATCAAAAGTGCCATGTATGCTGTCATATTTCAGCAAATGGGCCAAGGTCACGGCGTCTGCCAAATCGTTGATGGCCACCACTTGGATGTTCGGATGTTTTTCCAAGAGCCTAAAAAGGGTCCTGCCGATACGCCCAAAGCCGTTGATGCCTATTCTAATGATTTTCATGATGGGATGGGGGGAGGTTAAGGGCTAGTGAATGTGCTTGTGCGCTTTGTAGGACGAACGGACCAGAGCCCCGCTCTCCACATGCCTGAAGCCCATTTCCAGTCCAATTTCCTCATATTTCTTGAACTGTTCGGGCAGGATGAACTGCTTTACGGGCAGGTGTTTTTTGGAGGGCTGTAGGTATTGGCCAATGGTGACCACGTCCACATCCGCTTTTCTCAGGTCTTCCATGGTGGTGATGACCTCGTGTTCTTCTTCGCCCAGCCCAAGCATAATGCCCGATTTGGTACGGTTGGCACCGTTCTTTTTCAAATAGTTCAATACCTCGAGGCTTCTTTCGTATTTGGCCTGTATGCGTACTTCACGGGTAAGTCGCTTCACGGTTTCCATATTGTGTGAAATCACCTCAGGGGCCACTTCGAGCATTCGGTCCAGATGGGATTCAATTCCTTGAAAATCAGGAATCAATGTTTCCAGTGTGGTTTCGGGGTTCATCCTTCGGACCGCTTTCACGGTCTCTGCCCAGATGATGGAGCCCATATCTTTGAGGTCGTCCCTGTCCACAGAGGTAAGCACCGCATGTTTGATGTTCATGATCTTGATGGACCGTGCCACTTTTTCGGGTTCTGCCCAATCCACACTTTCCGGTCTTCCGGTCTTCACCCCGCAGAAACCACAGGAACGGGTACAGATGTTCCCCAAGATCATAAAGGTGGCCGTGCCCTCTCCCCAGCATTCGCCCATATTGGGGCAACTTCCGGAGGTGCAGATGGTGTGGAGGTTGTACTTATCCACTAGGCCCCTGAGCTGGGTATATTTTTTCCCCGTGGGGAGCTTTACCCTCAGCCATTTGGGCTTTCCTTTGGGTGGCTGTACGTTTTCCGCAACACTTGTGCTCATACAAAGAAATTTGGTTTACAAAGATACGAAACTGGGAAGGAAAATGCAGTTGTTGGAACGGCTCACTTTTTTTTGATGATCTCGGCCAGGAGTTTTTTGGCGCGTAGCAATTTCACCTTGACATTGTTGACAGGTTCGTTGAGTTCCTTGGCAATGGCTGCATAGCTCAACTCGTTGAAATAGCGAAGGTTGATGACCTGTTGGTAATGGGGTTTCAGTTTTTTGATGTCCAGGAGCAAATCGGCAAGGTTCTGTTCCGTGATCAGGCGGTCCTCCACGGTGGGGGTTTCGTCCAGCACTTTTTTTACGGCATCCCCTTGGGATTCCATTTCGTCCAAAAGGCTTCTTTTTCGCTTTCGGATGAGGTCCACATGGAGATTCTTGGAGATGGCTATGAGCCAGGTCTTGAACTCGAAGGCATCATCGTAAGTGTCTATTTTGTCAAAAGCTCGGGAAAAGGTGCGGATGGTGATGTCCTCTGCATCGTTTTCATTTTTGGTGCGGAGCAATTGAAATCCGTACACATCGTTCCAAAACGTATCCAAGAGTGTGCTAAAGGCAATTTGGTTTCCTTCTTTTGCCTTTTTGATAATGTCTCTGATGGAATCGTCGGTTTTTTCCAAAAATGTGGCTTTTGCCTAAAATACTATATTGAGGGGATTATTGCAATCCGGGTACAGAGTCTTTTTTGCATTCCTGTTCGTCGGGCATTTTTCCGCAAAATCCACATGCCTCGCCATCTTTGTTCAGAAAAGGGCTCTGGCTGGCACAGGTGCCTGCGAACTTTCCGTCCTTTTTGCCCCAGATCTTAATGGCTATCCCAGCGAATGCGAGGGCCAGAAGACCAATGGTCAATAGTGCTAACTTCATAATCCAACTTTTATGCAAAGGTACAAAATACCTGACTAAAAGTGGGGGATTGGGTCATCAATATGTGATGTTGGCCACGATGTTCTCCACGGTGGGGGAAGTGTTCCCGCCTTCGGGTTCAATGGTGATGTAACCTATGGCCTTGTCGGCATAGGGAAGAGGGAGAAGCTTGTCCTTTTCGTTGAACTGCTTGATCACGCCCAAGTTCACCAATTCCCCGTTCACCTCGGCCCACATTTGGAAGCATTTGTTCTCGGGCAATTCGGGAACATTGCTCACATTGATATAGGAAAGTTTTTTAACCGGGTTGATATAGGCGATGGCCTTGAGTTCCTTGCCTTCTTTCTTACCATTGACCTGATACTTCTTGGTATCAGGGTTGTTGAGAACGATAAACTGGTTCCTCATGTCTTCCAGTTGGTTCTTCATGTCGTCCTCCAAATATTTGATTTTGTTGGTGACCAATGCGTTTTCTTCCTGAAGGTTTTTGTTCTGGTTCCAAAAGAACAGTGATGAACCTGCAAAGACCATGAGGGCCACACTGGCAGCGATGGCATACCTGTAGAACCTTCTGCTGACCATTCTTTCCTTTCGGGCGCTGCTCAGAATGATTTCCTTAAGGCCCTCGGGAGTTTTCTTGGCATACATCCTTGCAAAGGTTTCCAAGTTTTTCTGAAGCTCATCATACGTCTCGCGTACCTCTGGGTACATGGCGATGTATCTTTCCACTTGTTGGGACTCTTCTTTTGAGGTGTGCCCCAAGAGGTATTTTTCCAGTGAGTCGGATTCCAAAAATATTTTAACTTTCTCTTTCATAACAATAGATTTAAGACCAGGAGCAAGACCATTGTTGTACCGTATATCTTTCCAAGTTCCCTAAGTCCAATTTTCAGTCTGGATTTGATGGTGCCCAAAGGGATATCCAATTCCTCACTTGCCTCTTGTTGCGTCATTCCCTCAAAAAATAGGGCCTCCAAAACAATTCTGTACTTAGGTTCTATTTTGTCCATGTTTTCCTGGACATCCAGATGTTCGGGGCTAATGCCACTCACTCCAAGATTATATACGTCCGAAACGTCGATTTGGACTTCCTTGCTGGCTTTATTGTTCACACTTCGCAGTTTGTCGATGGCCGTGTTCCTGGTAATGCGGAACAACCATGTAAAAAGCTTGGCTTTGGAGGCATCGTAGGAGTCTGCTTTTTTCCATATTTTGATGAAACTTTCCTGGAGCACATCTTGGGCAAGTTCATCGTCCTTGACCACTTTGTGTGCCACCCCAAAAAGCGTGTCCCCATAATGTTCATACAGTAGGGAGATGGCCCTGTCGTCCTTTTCGGCCAAAAGTGAAACAATATGTTTCTCGATCAATGTGCTCATTTACGATGCTTTGGTAATTTTTTTTGGGACAAAAATCTAAAATAGGATTTATATCGTACATACTACAACGCTAAGGTAGAAAAAGCATTACTTGTCAGCGTTGGATTGAGTAAGAAAAAGGGGTGAAACCCTCTACGATATATATAATTTTGGTTAGTTTGGTTTGGTATAACCCCCGTTATTGGTTTCAATGCGGGGGTTATTTTATGATGTTCACTTCGGGTTGGATGTCTATCCCAAATTTTTTCTTTACTTCCTTCTGTATGCTTTCGGCCAGTTCCAAGATCTCTTTTCCCGTGGCATTTCCATAATTCACCAGCACCAGGGCCTGTTTTTCGTGTACCCCGGCATCCCCGAAACGTTTTCCCTTGAACCCACATTGTTCGATGAGCCACCCTGCCGGTATTTTGAACTCGTCATCTTCCAGCTCATAAAAAGGGGTTTTGGGATGCGATTTGATGAACTTGTCGAACTTTTTTTTCGAGATCACGGGGTTTTTGAAAAAACTACCGCTGTTGCCCAGTTCCTTCGGGTCGGGCAATTTACTTTGTCGAATGGCGATCACCGTATTGGAAATATCCCTGATGGTAGGATAAACAATGCCATTGTTTTTCAGTTCTTCCTCAATGGCGCCGTACCCTGTGTGCAGCACATGGTCCTTTTTGGTCAATCTGAGATTTACCGAAGTGATGATATATTTGTCCTTGGCGTCGTTCTTGAAAATGGAATCCCTGTACCCAAATTCACAATCCTCCTTATCGAAAGCGACGAGTTCCCCAGTCTCCACATCCATTGCAGTGCAGCTTACAAAGACATCTTTCAGCTCTACGCCATAGGCGCCAATGTTCTGTATAGGTGCAGTCCCCACATTACCAGGGATAAGGGATAGGTTTTCCAGTCCGCCATACCCTTTGTCCAAGCTCCACATGACCAGCTTGTGCCAATTTTCGCCGGCCATGACCTTGATTTCGACGGTCTCTCCATTTTCCTCGGCGATGGAGATGCCTTTCAGGTTGATGTGCATTACAAGGGCATCAATGTCCTTGGTGAGCAGCATATTGCTCCCGCCACTGATGATAAACCTTTTGGGATATGCCGTCAGCTCCAGTACCTTTTGTAGCTGGGCCAGTCCGGTTATTTCCACAAAAAAGCGTGCCTTCACATCAATACCAAAGGTATTGTGGTTCTTGAGGGATATGTTTTCCTGTATGGTCACTTCGCGTTGTACTCCTTTAAAGCCTTGCCCAAAATCTGGACAGCCTTTACAAGTTGGTCTTTTTCCAGCACATAGGCAATCCTGATCTGGTTTTTTCCCAATCCGGGAGTGGCATAGAAGCCTGCTGCCGGTGCGACCATGACCGTGTTGCCATCCAGCTCGAATTTTTCCAACAACCACTGCGCAAAATCATCGGCATCGGCAACGGGCAGTTCCACGACACAGTAAAAAGCACCTTGTGGCACAGCCACTTTTACGCCCTCCAATTGTTGCAGTTCGGAGATGAGCACATTCCTGCGGGAGACATATTCTTCGATGACATCGTCAAAATATTCCTGGGGGGTCTCCAACGCGGCCTCACTGGCTATCTGGGCAAAAGTGGGGGGAGACAATCTGGCTTGGGCAAATTTCATTGCGGTTTGGATCACTTCCCTGTTCTTGGAAACGATACATCCGATGCGTGCCCCGCACATGCTGTACCTTTTGGAAACGGAATCCACCACTATGGCGTGTTCTTCAAGGCCACTGACCTGCAAAATGGAATAATGTTGCCTTCCTTCGTAGGTGAACTCGCGATAGACTTCGTCCGCAATAAGGAAAAGATCATGTTTCTTCACCAAAGTGGCCAGTTGTTCTATTTCTTCCTTACTATATAGGTATCCTGTTGGGTTGCCTGGATTACAGATCAGGATGGCCTTCGTCTGTGGGGTGATGAGTTTTTCGAATTCAGCGATGGGCGGAAGGGCAAAATTGGTATCGATGGAAGAGGCAATGGGAACCACCTTTACTCCTGCTGCAGTGGCAAAACCATTGTAGTTGGCATAAAAGGGTTCAGGGATAATGATCTCATCCTCGGCATCCATGATGGTTCCCATGGCAAAGGAAAGGGCTTCCGAGCCTCCCGTGGTCACGATAATGTCCTTAGCGGTGACATGGATGTTCTTTTTTGCATAATAGGCCGCGATCTTTTCTCGATAGGTTTCCGAACCTTCGGTCATACTATAGGCCAGAACTTCGATTTTATGGTTTCGGACGGCATCCAAAGCCACTTTTGGCGTCTTGATGTCCGGTTGGCCTATATTGAGGTGGATGACGTGGGTCCCTCTCTTTTTTGCGGCTTCGGCATAGGGGACCAATTTTCGGATGGGGGAGGCGGGCATTTGCCTTCCTTTTTCAGAGATACTCGGCATGTGCTAAATTTTAGGCAAAAATGGGAAAACCCACACTTGAAAACAACACATTGCAGGTTTATTTATCTGTTGACCAAAATGTTAATTTAAGGTGAACGAACCGTCTTATTTTGTATATTTAATTAGTTCAATTGACTATAAGTAAGAATGTTAAGGAAAAAACTTGCTTTTTTTGTCTTTCTTGTGATGGTGCCCTTGCTCGTTTTGGCACAGGGCTATTTCTTGCCCAAAGGACAGAAGTTCGAAAAAATCAAGTTTGAACTGATCAATAACCTTATCATTATCCCTGTCGAAATCAATGGCGCAGAACTCACCTTCATCTTGGATTCTGGGGTCAGCAAACCCATCCTGTTCAACCTTTCCCAATCCGATTCCATACCTATCAACAATGTGTCCGAAGTGACCATAAGAGGTCTTGGTACTGGGGAACCCATGAAGGCACTCAGTTCAAGATCCAATATCTTCCGGTTGGGGGATGCTAGGAATTTCTCCCAGGACCTTTATGTCGTATTGGACAGGGGAATCAATTTTTCCACCTCATTGGGCATTCCGGTCCATGGCATCATGGGCTACGATCTTTTCAAGGATTTTATCATTGAAGTAAATTATGGCTCACAAACCATAAAACTCCATAACCCTGAACTGTACAAACACAAGGAAAAAAGAAATACGCAGACCCTTCCATTGTCCATTGAAAGGAACAAGGCCTACGTGAAAGGAACGGTCCTAATGAAGGATACGGCCAATATTCCCGTCAAATTGCTCGTGGATACAGGCAGTAGTGATGCCCTATGGCTGTTCCGGGAACCCGAAAAAGGACTCGATGTCCCCGAAAAAAACTATGAAGACCATCTGGGAAGGGGACTCAGCGGTGATATTTTTGGAAAGCGTAGCAAAATCAATGGGGTCAAAATTGGAGGGTTCGAACTCAAAGAGGCCAAAGTGGCCTTTCCTTACTGGGAATCCTTTGCGGCCTTGGAAAATCTCGGTGATCGAAATGGCAGTGTGGGAGGGGAGATCCTGAAACGGTTCAACATCATCTTCGACTATACCCCCGGATTGGTTACCCTGAAGAAGAACGGTAATTTTAAAGAACCTTTCCATTACAATCTGGCCGGGGTGGAACTCCAGCACAACGGACTACGGTATATAGCCGAAAGTATTGCAGGGCCTGACGGGATTGTAAAAGATGACGACTCCTCCTTTGGCAATGTCCAGATCTTATTGGAGAACAAGACCAGGCTCAGTTTGGTGCCTGAGATCATCGTGTCCGGTATAAGGGCCGGAAGTCCAGCCGCAGAGGCAGGATTGCGTGAAGGGGATGTGATTCTGGCCGTCAATGGGAAAAGTATTCATCGGTATAAACTACAGGAAATCCTCAAAATGATGAACGAGAAGGAGGGAAAACGGGTAAAGGTGCTCATCGAGAGGTACAACAAAGATCTTTTGTTCTCTTTTGTGCTTAAAAAGGTCTTTGATGATGATTGAAATAAAAAATCCCCGAAAAACGATCGCTCTTCGGGGATAGGGTCATAATTTTCTTTTTACTTACTTAGCTCCTGGGCCGTTAACGTTCCCTTTTATTTTTAGAACCTTGGTAGGAGTGTCCGCATTCGAGGTCACCGTAATGGCCTTTCTGATGGGTCCTACCCGGTTGGTATCATATTTTACCTCAATCTTCCCAGTTTTTCCAGGCATGATGGGTTCTTCCGGCTTTTTGGGAATGGTGCAGCCACAACTTGATTTTACGCTGCTGATCACCAAGGGTGCATTTCCAGTGTTGGTAAATTCAAATACCCGGACACCGTCGCTGCCCTTTTCGATTTCACCGTAATCAATGGTCTCGCTCTTAAATTCAATCTTGGCAGTTTCCTGGGCATATATCCCTAAAGATAGGAGCCCTACAAACAGCATCAGTACAGTTTTTTTCATCATTTTTGGTTTTTGGGTGAATTCCAAATGTAGATGTTTTGTCACCTGCATCCAAAATTCTTTTGTTATGTAATAACGTTACTTATTTTTGTTTCGTATTTCTGGATTGGATTCCATCAGAAGAATGGCATGTAACTAAACATTTGATCCCCTTCAAAAAACCAATCCATATTCTTATGAACAAAAATTGTACCGAATAATGGAAATTCCATCAAAATATGAACCCAAAAGGGTTGAAGGACACTGGTATGCCTATTGGACAGAGCATGGCTATTTCAGTTCAAAACCCGATGAAAGGGAGCCCTATACCATCGTGATCCCCCCCCCAAACGTGACCGGGGTGCTGCATATGGGCCATATGCTCAACAATACCATCCAAGATGTTTTGATACGAAGGGCAAGGCTTTTGGGCAAGAATGCCTGTTGGGTACCGGGAATGGACCATGCATCCATCGCTACGGAGGCCAAAGTAGTCGCCAAATTGAAGGAGGCGGGCATCAACAAGGCCAACCTGTCCCGGGAAGAATTCCTAAAACACGCTTGGGACTGGACGAATGAATATGGAGGTGTCATCCTTCAGCAGTTGAAAAAGTTGGGTTGCTCCTGCGATTGGGACCGCACCAAGTTTACCATGGATGACGATATGTCAGCCTCGGTGATCAAAGTTTTTGTGGATCTCTATAATAAAGGATTGGTTTACAGGGGGTTTCGAATGGTGAATTGGGACCCTGAGGCCAAGACTACCTTATCCGACGAAGAGGTCATTTATGAGGAAAGACAGGGAAATCTCTATTATTTGGCCTATGCCATAGAAGGTTCCGATGAAAAAGTGACCATTGCCACCACCCGCCCAGAGACCATTTTGGGCGATACCGCCATTTGTATCAATCCAAATGATGAAAGATACCGCCACCTACGCGGCAAAAAAGCCATTGTGCCCATCTG
This sequence comes from Flagellimonas baculiformis, assembly GCF_033441575.1. Lineage (NCBI taxonomy): Bacteria > Pseudomonadati > Bacteroidota > Flavobacteriia > Flavobacteriales > Flavobacteriaceae > Flagellimonas > Flagellimonas baculiformis. The sequence continues at coordinate 69,472 of NZ_JAUZVW010000005.1, read as the reverse complement.
CGGACGCGTAATTCCCATCATTGAAGACGAATATGTGGATGTGGAATTCGGGACTGGTTGCCTGAAAGTGACCCCAGCGCATGATGAAAATGATAAAAATCTTGGGGACAAGCACAACTTGGAGGTCATTGATATCTTTAATGAAGATGCGAGCCTCAACTCTTTTGGACTTCACTACGAAGGAAAGGACCGTTTTGTGGTGCGCAAGGAAATTGCCAAGGAACTGGAGGAAAAAGGTCATTTGGTCAAAGTGGAGCAGCACATAAACAAAGTGGGCACTTCGGAACGGACCAAAGCGGTCATTGAACCCCGACTGTCCGACCAATGGTTCCTGAAAATGGAAGAATTGGCCAAACCGGCCCTCGAAGGGGTTCTGGAAACGAACGACATCAAACTATACCCATCCAAATTTGACAACACCTATCGCCATTGGATGGAAAACATCCGTGATTGGAACATTTCGCGCCAATTGTGGTGGGGACAGCAGATTCCGGCCTACTATTATGGAGATGGAAAGAACGATTTTGTGGTAGCCGAAACACCCGAAGAAGCCTTGAAACTGGCACAGGAAAAAACTTCGAATTTCGGACTTCAGACTTCGGACTTGACACAAGACCCAGACGTTTTGGATACTTGGTTTTCCTCATGGCTGTGGCCCATCAGCGTGTTTGGCGGTATTTTGGAGCCGGACAATGAAGAGGTGGACTATTATTACCCGACCAATGATCTGGTCACTGGACCGGATATCCTGTTTTTTTGGGTGGCCCGTATGATCATGGCCGGATATGAGTACCGTGGAAAAAGACCTTTTGAAAATGTATATCTGACCGGATTGGTCCGCGACAAACAGCGTCGGAAAATGTCCAAATCCCTGGGAAATTCACCCGATGCGCTAAAATTGATCGAGGATTTTGGGGCCGATGGCGTTCGTGTGGGACTTTTGTTGAGCTCTGCCGCTGGCAACGATTTGTTGTTCGATGAGGCCCTTTGCCAACAAGGTTCCAACTTTGCCAATAAAATCTGGAATGCTTTCCGATTGGTAAGGGGATGGGAGATTGCCGATATCCCACAGCCCGAAGCGGCGAAAGTCGGAATCGATTGGTACAAAGCCAAGTTTGACCAAACATTGGTGGAAATAGAGGACCACTTTTCCAAGTACCGCATTTCCGATGCCCTGATGGCCATTTATAAATTGGTCTGGGACGATTTCTGTTCCTGGTTGTTGGAAATCGTGAAACCGGATTACCAAAAGCCCATCGATACCAAAACATTCGATGCAGTCATCCATTTATTTGAAGAAAATTTGAAGTTGCTGCACCCATTCATGCCATTTTTGACTGAAGAAGTATGGCAACACATTGCGGAGCGAACCCCCGAAGAGGCATTGATCGTGTCCCAATGGCCAAAACCCGGCAAAGTGGATAACTCCCTGATCAACGGATTTGATTTTGCTGCCGAGGTCATCTCTGGCATCAGGACCATCCGAAAGGAAAAGAACATTCCCCAAAAAGATGCCTTGGAACTTTATATGATGAATGCGGAAGGAGTGGACAACCAAATGGATGCCATTGTTCGAAAGTTGGGGAACCTGTCCAAGTTGGAAGCTACGGACGCCAGTTTGGATGGTGCGCTGACCTTCAGGGTGAAGAGCAACGAATATTTCATTCCCATCAGTGGGGCCATCGATGTGGAGGCCGAGATTGCAAAAATCACGGAGGAACTCAATTACACCAAAGGCTTTTTAAAATCGGTACAAGGTAAATTGAGCAACGAACGCTTTGTGAACAATGCCCCCGAACAGGTGGTGGCCATCGAACGAAAAAAAGCCGCGGATGCAGAGGCCAAAATCGAGACTTTGGAGAAAAGCTTGGCCAGTTTGAAATAACGTAGGCCTTTTGAAATATGAAAGGTAAAAGACCTAACAAAAATATCCAAGGCACATGAAAAACCTCAATAGAAGAAGTTTTATTCAAAAAACGTCCTTGACGGCTGCTGCGGTGGCCATTGCCCCCAATTATTTGCAGGCAGCCCCCGATAGGCCGATCTCATCGACCTATATGGGCGGTTTTTCGGCTCCAAAGATGGCAAAGGTCCGTGCCGCTTTCATAGGGGTAGGGGCCAGGGGAGGCACCCACGCCAAGTTCTTTGCAGCCTTGGAAGGCACGGAAGTAGTTGCCATCTGTGACCTTTATGAAGATTTGGTCAAGGAGAAGACACAGTGGGTAAAAGAGGCAGGCGGACCAAACAAGCATAAGAACATAGCGCAATATTGGGGCGATGAGAACCAATGGCAAAAAATGTTGCAGGAGGTACGGCCGGATGTGGTCTTCATTGCCACCAATTGGGTAAACCATGCCCCTATGGCCATCGGTGCCATGGAGCAGGGTGCCCATGCCTTTGTGGAGGTGCCCATCGCATTGACCATCCAAGAAATGTGGGACATTGTGGATATCAGTGAGCGTACCCAAAAACATTGCATGATGTTGGAAAATGTCAATTACAGCCGTGACGAGCTCATGTTCCTGAACATGTGCAGGCAAGGAATGATCGGTGAAGTATTGCATGGCGAAGCAGCCTATATCCACGAATTGCGATGGCAGATGGAGGAGCAGGAAAGAGGCACGGGTTCTTGGCGCACCCATCATTATGCCAAGAGGAATGGAAACCTATATCCGACCCACGGTCTGGGGCCCGTTGCGCAATATATGAATTTGGGCCGGGGAGAGGACACCTTTGGCAGTCTGGTTTCCTTCTCGACCCCATCAAGGGGACGGGAACTCTATGCGGAAAAGAACTATCCCCAGGACCATAAATGGAACCAATTGGAGTTCAAGGGTGGGGATATGAACACTTCCATCATCAAAACGAATCTGGGAAGGACCATTCTGGTGCAATGGGACGAGACCAGCCCCAGACCCTATTCCAGGTTGAACCTGATACAAGGTACCAAAGGTACATTGGCCGGATTTCCGACGCGGGTCGCGCTCGAAGGAGGCGTTGAAGGACTGACCAAGGACCATCATTCTTGGGTGCAGGGCGAACAATTGGAAAAATTATATGAAAAATACGATCATCCATTATACAAAAGGTTGAACGAGGCGGCCAAAGGCAGTGGACATGGCGGAATGGACGGGATCATGGTCTATCGTATCGTGGAATGTCTCCAAAAAGGACTTCCCTTGGACCAAAACGTCTATGAAGGATGTCTCTGGAGCGCCGTTTCTCCACTGAGCGAACGCTCCGTGGCCAGCGGAGGAGCCCCACAACCCTTTCCTGATTTTACAAGGGGCAACTGGAAAGAAACTGCCCCCTTGGACATTATAAGCTAACCATCACATGATTCAAATACAAGTTCCGGCACGTATCTGCTTTTATGGGGACCACCAAGATTATTTGGGGCTTCCGGTAATAGCAGGTGCCATAGATCGCTATATCAACCTAACGGCTCGGCCCAATACCGAGGAGAAATTTATTTTGAAGCTATTGGATCTGGGAGAAGAGGCCTTTATTGCCTTGGACGATGACCTAAAAAATGTCCGGCCCGGCGATTTTTTCCGTTCGGCCATGGCCGTTTTGAAGCAAGAAGGGTTTTGTTATCAGCAAGGATATACCATCGAAATATCGGGGAATATCCCGGTAAATGCAGGCCTTTCCAGTTCTTCGGCCCTGCTGGTGGCCTGGATTCGTTTTTTGGCGACGATCAATGGTAAACTGGATGAAACAAGCGATTTTCAGATAGGCAGATGGGCCTATGAAGCCGAAGTGGTTTTCTTCGATTCACCAGGCGGGTTGATGGACCAATACACCATTGCGCAACGCGGCTTGCTCTACATCGACACCGAAAGTGGAAAAAGTGAACGGTTGGTAGGGAACATGGGACAATTGTTGGTGGCCGAATCCGGTCTGGCCAAAAAGACCCTCGAAGTGCTCAAGAATGCCCGTGTCTTTGCCCAAAACGCAGTCGAGGCCGTGAAAAGGAACCACCCCGCATTCGTGTTGAAGGACTCTGTGTTGGACGATTATCAAAAATATCTGGAATCGGTGCCCCATGAATTTCGGGACCATTGGTATGCGGCCATCCATAATTATCACATCACCCTAGAAGCAAAAAAAGAGCTTCAAAAAAGCAATACCGATGTTCAAAAACTGGGCAGTTTAATGAACGATCATCAACAAATCCTTCAAGACCAAATCCAAAATACACCCAAGGAAATGGTACAGATGATGGAAGCAGCCAAAAGGGCAGGGGCCATTGGGGCAAAGACCATTGGCTCTGGTGGGGGAGGTTGCATGGTTGCCATGGTGACTGGCGATGTCAAGGAAGCCGTGCGAAAAGCTTTTCTGGATGCCGGGGCCAAAGCAGTGTACGAAGTTGAAATAACAGCATAGTGAAAATGGAAAACAATAGTTTGGTGATCATGGTAGGAGGGGCTTCGTCCCGGATGAAGAGAAGTCTGTCATCAGATCGGGAAAACAAGGGTGTGATGGATAACATTCCGCATAAAAGCCTTATTCCCGTTGGAAAAAATGGGAAACCTTTTTTGTTTTATCTTGTCCGGAATGCCAAGGAAGCGGGTTATGAAAACCTCTATTTGATTACCAGTCCTGGGAATGGGGCTTTCAAAAACCTAGTGGACGAAGGTGGTTTGCCATCCGGACTGCAGGTGGCCATAGCCATCCAACAGGTGCCAGGGGACAGGCAAAAACCCTTGGGAACCGCAGATGCCCTTCAGCAATGCTTGGACCAATATCCGGTGCTCAAAACATCCACTTTTACGGTCTGCAATGGGGACAACTTGTATTCCGTTGGGGCCCTCAAGGATTTGCGGAGCGAAAGAAAAGCGGCCAACGCACTCATCAGCTATGCCAGTTCCGGATTTGAGTTTACGGACGAGCGCATCTCCAAATTTGCGGTCATGGATATTTCCGAAGATGGTTTCCTGAAGAGAATTGTTGAAAAACCTGCCCTACAGGATATGCCCAACTATATCGACGAAACGGGGGAACTTCGTGTGAGCATGAACATTTTTAGTTTTTATGGTGAGGACATTTATCCTTATTTACAGAATTGTCCCCTAGATCCGGTCCGGGACGAGAAGGAATTGCCCAAGGCTGTTGGCAATTTGGTGACGGATAACCCACAAAGTGTGCTCTGTATTCCGCGTTTGGAACACATTCCCGACCTGACAGATGCCAACGATATCCAATTATTCAAAAATTTGGAGTAACTTCATGGTGCACAGCCCCATACTTGCAACGAGTAAAATTTTAAACTATTGGAATGGAATCGTATGCAACGGCATTGTTATATGCCACTCCCTTTTTAATAGGTCTGGTACTTTTCGAAGTGCTCTACGGCCGTTTTGTGAAAAACCAGAAGCACAACCTGATGGATACCGTGAGCAGTCTCAGCTCAGGGTTGACGAATGTGGTTAAAGATTCTTTGGGGCTGGTACTCGTCTTGGTCAGCTATCCATTTTTGTTGGAACATTTGGCGCTTACCGAAATCAAGGCCACTTGGCTGGTCTGGGTAGTGGCCTTCATAGTGCTTGATTTTGCGGGGTATTGGAACCATCGGCTCAGCCACCACATCAATTTTTTCTGGAACCAGCATGTCATTCACCACAGCAGTGAAGAATTCAATCTGGCCTGTGCCCTTCGCCAGCCCATTTCCAATCTTTTGGGCTATTATGCGCTGCTGTTGATTCCTGCGGCACTTCTTGGGGTTCCGCATGAGGTCATTGCTGTTTTGGCACCCATCCATCTTTTTGCCCAATTTTGGTACCATACCCAACATATCGGAAAAATGGGATGGTTGGAGTATGTGATCGTTACCCCTTCGCAGCATCGGGTTCATCATGCCATCAACAAGGAATACATCGACAAGAACCTAGGGCAAATATTTTGTATATGGGACAGGATGTTCGGAACATTTCAGGAGGAACTGGATGAAGTGCCGCCCCAATATGGTGTCTTGAAACCTGCCAACACGTGGAATCCCATTATCATCAATTTTCAGCATTTGTGGCGACTGGTGAAGGATGCATGGCGGACCAGAAGCTATTGGGACAAACTACGGATTTGGTTCATGCCCACTGGCTGGCGGCCTGCGGATGTGAAGGAAACCTATCCGGTGGAGATCATTGAAGATGTCTATAATTTTGAGAAATACAGGCCGGAAGCTTCCAATTCGCTGAAGGCATATGCCTTGTTCCAACTCATCATGACCACGGCCCTGATGCTCTTTATGTTTTACAACTATTCCAACATTGGTTTTGAGGGCCTTTTGCTGTTCGGGGCCTTTGTTTTTGTGGGGGTCTATGGGTACACGACCTTAATGGACCGAAAAAAATATGCTGTCTGGATCGAAGTGTTCCGGGGAGTGGCGGGGCTGGCCTTGATTTTCTTCACCAAGGATTGGTTCGGGATCGATTCTTTTTTGCCGATGGCCAGTTATTCCGTGGCGATCTATTTTTTGATCACCATTTTTGGAGGGGTCTATTTTACCTATTTTGAAAAGCCATATGCAGCGCCCAATTTAGCATCCTAAAGCGTTTTCAATTCTGAGTTCACAAGTTCAATGTATTTTTCCATGGCCTCTTTCCGGCCCATGTTCTTGGCTTGGAACAGAGCATTGGCCTTGAAGGCATTGATCAATGGGGTCCTGCTGCCCGGATTGTCAAAATTTCGGTTGGCAATCTTGAAATAGGCATACAATTTTAGTAGAAGATCGGCGGGCAAGGGTTCCGTATAGCTGTTCACAAAAGCCACTGCCTCCTCAAATTTTTTATGTAAGGCTTCGTCAATCATCTTCTCTTCTTACAGATGCAATGCAGGTTTTGGCCCCGGTCACTTTTTGGTTCAGTTTCACGGTGATGTTGCAATTCAAGGGCAGCAAAAGGTCCACCCTGGACCCAAACTTTATGAATCCGGCATCTTCGCCCTGTGTCACTTGTTCGCCTTCTTCCGCATAGTTGACGATGCGCCTGGCCATGGCCCCAGCAATCTGTCGGTATCCGATCTCGCCAAATTTTGGGGTATGGAGCACTACAGTGGTGCGTTCGTTCTCCGTACTGGATTTGGGGTGCCAGGCCACCAAATATTTCCCAGGATGGTATTTGGAGTAGGTTACCGTTCCGCTGGCAGGGTATCGGGTGACATGCACATTTACCGGCGACATGAAAATAGAAACCTGTCTTCTCCGTTCCTTGAAATATTCGGGTTCGTCCACTTCCTCAATCACCACGACCTTTCCATCCACGGGTGCCAAAATCTCATCAAAGTTGGGGGTCACTGGTCTTTTTGGGTTCCTGAAAAACTGGAGGATGGTAATCAGAACAACAAGGGCTGCAATCTGTATGGTAAACCGCGCCCATTCCACATCAACCAAATACTGTGCGGCGAATATGGCGGCCACCACAAGAAAAAAAGTAAAAATGACTATTTTTTGACCCTCTTTATGAAACATAGGAGAAAATATTAAGTATCAAATATGCAAATGGCGAAGCGAACACCAAACTGTCCAATCGGTCCCAAACCCCACCATGACCGGGAAGGATGGCACCACTGTCCTTCACTCCCGCCATACGTTTGAATTTGGATTCCAAGAGATCGCCAAGGCTTCCCGCAACCACGATCAGGGTGGCCATCGCCATCCATTCCATCAGGCTGAGCTTGGTTTCGTACCAAGACAGGATGTAGGCGGCCACCAGTGCAAAAATAAGACCTCCCAGAGAACCTTCAATGGTTTTTTTTGGGGAAACTGCAGGAAACAATTTTCTTTTGCCCATCAGTCTTCCCACCAAATAGGCAAACGTATCGTTGACCCAGATCAGGATAAAGATGCCCATGATCAAAAATTGAGCAAAGGCATCGTCCTTATAGGGGATCATGGTCAGGAAAATACATCCGCCGCCAATATAGAAAACGGCAATGATGGATTTTTGGATTTCCGTGAACTCTTTTGGCCTTTTGGAGAAAAGAAAGGCGAGAAGTGCCAGGTCCACCGTTATGGTCAGCAACATCAGGAGGGTTACCAGTGTGCCGTCCTGAACTAGATAGATGAAGATCCACCACAGAGCCAGATAGGCGACAAAGATGTAGTATCCCTTAAGCTTTACGATGCGTTTGAATTCATACAGGCAGGCCAGTCCAAAAGCCATAAAGAGGAAATCGAAGGCGTCCGAACTTAAAAAAACCGCTCCCAAGAGAAGCACCACGTAGATGACCCCCGTTATAGAGCGCCTTAAAATCTCTTTCATGTACTAATAGTCTTCCAGGAGTAAAAGATAGACATTTTTTGAGGCACTTCCATAGGAAAGGAAGTCGTCCTTGTTCTCCGGAGTGGGTTGAAAATGCTTGAGCGTGGTGATATTGTTGGGAATGTCCTTTCGATATTTTTCCTTGATGATCTTGAGTGCCCCACTGATGGAATCCACCAATTGACTGGTAGTGGCGAACACAATCAGGTTGGAGGGGAGTTCGTCCAATTTCTTTTCCTTGATTTGATTGGAACACACCAAAATGGAGCCGTTATGGGCAACAAGATGTTCGCAGGTGGTGAAGAAAATGTCACTTTCCTGCCTCTTGTCCGTAAATTCAAGTTTTTCTGAAGCAAATCGGGTCTCCAATCTAGGATCGAGGGAATAGAACATATGGTTCTGCCAATTGTTCTCGGAGATGATGTTCCTCAGGGCCAAGGATATTTCTGAAAAATCCTCGCAATAAATGAACTTGCCCCCGTTTTTCTTGAAATAGATGGTGAACTTTTCGTCAATGGGAATTTTCAGATCGGGCATGTGGTCTCCACGGGTTTCCAAAGTTTCCTTGGAAACCTTTTTTCCTCCTCCGAAAATCTTTTTAAAAACTCCCATTTAACGTATCGAGTGCATTTTTCCTATTTCAGTTTGGATCCTATTGCCCGGAACCCAATCTATTTGGCAGGTTCCAGTTTTTCCTCCTCTTTTTCAAAAGGTCTTCTGCCAAAGATCTTTTCCAGATCGTCCTTAAAGATAACTTCTTTTTCCAAAAGCCTGTCAGCTAGCTCGGTCAATTTGTCCTTATTGTCGGCCAATAATTTAATGGCCCTTTGGTATTGCTCCTCTATCATTTTGGATATTTCCTGATCGATTCGCTGTGCGGTCTCCTCGCTATAAGGCTTGGTGAATCCGTATTCGTTCTGTCCGGTGGAATCGTAATAGGTGATGTTCCCCAGTTTATCGTTCAGACCATATATGGTGACCATGGCCCTGGCCTGTTTGGTCACTTTCTCCAAATCGCTCAAAGCACCTGTGGAAATCTTGTCGAAGATGACCTTTTCAGCAGCCCTGCCTCCCATGGTGGCACACATTTCGTCCAACATCTGTTCCGGACGAACGATCAAGCGCTCTTCGGGGAGGTACCATGCAGCTCCCAACGATTGTCCACGTGGGACTATGGTTACTTTCACCAAAGGTGCGGCATGCTCCAGCATCCAGCTCACAGTGGCGTGGCCTGCTTCGTGGTATGCAATGGTCTTTTTCTCTTCTGGGGTGATGATCTTGTTCTTTTTCTCCAGACCACCGACAATCCGGTCCACGGCATCGAGGAAATCCTGCTTGGTCACCGCCTTTTTCTCTTTACGGGCAGCAATAAGGGCGGCCTCGTTACATACGTTGGCGATGTCAGCACCTGAGAAACCTGGGGTCTGCTTGGCCAAAAAGTCGAGGTCCAATGTCTCGGCAGTCTTGATAGGGCGCAAGTGCACCTCAAAGATTTCTTTTCTTTCGTTCAGGTCGGGAAGGTCCACGTAGATCTGACGGTCAAATCGTCCGGCACGCATCAAGGCTTTGTCCAGTACATCGGCACGGTTGGTAGCGGCCAGTACAATGACATTGGTGTTGGTGCCAAACCCGTCCATTTCGGTGAGCAGCTGGTTCAAGGTGTTCTCGCGCTCATCGTTGGAACCTGTAAAATTGTTCTTGCCCCTTGCACGTCCAATGGCATCTATCTCATCGATAAAGATAATCGCAGGGGATTTGTCCTTGGCCTGTTTGAAAAGGTCACGCACGCGGGAAGCTCCCACCCCTACGAACATTTCCACAAAATCGGAACCGGACAGGGAGAAGAAAGGCACTTTTGCCTCTCCGGCCACGGCCTTGGCCAAAAGGGTCTTACCTGTTCCAGGAGGTCCTACCAAAAGGGCTCCCTTGGGTATTTTTCCACCGAGCGAGGTGTATTTGTCAGGGTTTTTAAGGAATTCCACAATCTCTTGCACTTCTTCCTTGGCACCTTCCAAACCGGCCACATCCTTGAAGGAAGTGCGTGTATCGGTCTTTTCATCAAATAGCTTGGCCTTGGATTTTCCGATGTTGAAAATCTGTCCTCCGGCACCACCTCCGGCACCACCGGACATCCTTCGCATCAAATAGATCCAGATGGCGATGATCAACGCAAAGGGCAGCAAGGACAACAATAGATCCCCAAGGACATTGGATTCTGTGTCGAACTCCACAATGGTGTCCAGGTTGTTCTCTTTCTTGATCTCTGTGATCTCGTTCTGAAAAATCTGAAGGTCCCCATAGTCCAAGATATACTGGGGCATCAAACTGGAGGAAGGGAATAGGGGCTTTTTGGCCACACCCTTGTGCACATCCTTGTTGAGGGCCTCTTCGGTCAAATATACCTTTGCCTGACGGGTATTGGTGATGATGACGATCTTGGAGATGTCACCATTGCGCAAAAATTCCTGTAATTCGGAAGTCGTGGTCTTTTCGGTACTGGAGAAACTGCTCCCGCCAAAAAACTGGAAGCCAATGATCAGGGCGATGACCACGCCGTATATCCACCACGAACTAAAACGAGGTTTCTTAGGGGTATTTGGATTGTTTTCTTTTGCCATTTTTTTAAGAATTGTAGCTGCTCTCCACCATCGTCACCTTGGCATCTCCCCAAAGTCCTTCAATGTCGTAGAATTCCCTTATATGTTTTTGAAATACATGAACCACCACATTTACATAGTCCATCAATACCCATTCTGCGTTGTCTGAACCTTCAATGTGCCAAGGCTTGTCTTGGATGGCCTTGCTTACGGTTTTTTGGATAGAGGAAACAATTGCATTGACATGCGTGTTGGAAGTACCGTTGCAGATTATGAAGTAGTCACAAACTGTGTTTTCGATTTCCCTTAGGTCCAGTAGATTGATATCAACTCCTTTTACGTCTTCTATCCCATGCAAAATCAAGGTAATCAGTTCATCTGCGCTGGCTTTCGTTTTCTGCATTCAAAAATTTTAGTTTTTTACAAAGTTATATTTTTTTTGTTTTCTTAGCCTTAGTTTTTAACAAATCAATAAGGCGTACCACATTGGGAGAACATACTCGGATAATCAAACTTGATGCCACGGATTCCACAAATGTGTATTTGAAGGAACTATCGCAGTCGAAGCAGTTGGCCGATTATACGGTCGTTGTGGCAAAAAAGCAGCTCAAGGGTAGGGGGCAGATGGGTTCTGTATGGCAATCCGAAGAAGGTAAAAATCTGACCTTCAGCATTTTAAAAAAATATGATTCAATGCCTGTTGAACGGCAATTTTTGCTGAACATCGGGGTGTCATTGGCGGTCTGTGATACGTTGGAAGGGCTTTCCATGCCCGATATGATGGTGAAATGGCCCAACGACATTATGTCAGGTTCCTTCAAAATAGGTGGCATATTGATAGAGAATGTCCTAAAAGGACAATGGGTCCAACATTCGATTATCGGAATCGGGTTGAACGTGAACCAGGTCCATTTTAAAAACCTGGACAAAGCAGCGTCGATGAAATCCATCACTGGACATTTTTATGAACTTGATGAACTTCTGCACAGTATCTTGGACAAACTCTATCTGCATTTGGATCAAATTGAGGGAAAAACGATGACCCAGCTTTTGCCAAGCTATGAAAAACGCCTGTTCAGAAAGGACAAACCGTCCACTTTTACCAATGCCAAAGGTGAACGTTTCATGGGATTCATCCGCGGGGTGTCGGATACGGGCAAACTCGTTTTGGAGCTTGAAGACCACATTTTTAGGGAATATGACCTGAAGGAAGTAACCTTGCTCTATTGAACTGTTGTTCGGTTATTGAGTTATTAGGTTGCTGGAATTCAGAGTCTGGCTCTCACAGTGTTTGAAGTCGGAATGGTTTTAAGTTTCTTGTTTTAGGTTTATTGCCTGACGGCCAAAGGTGGGAACTTGGCATTTGTTCTTCTGCCACTAGCTACTGGAACTTGGGATTTGTTGTTCTTGAACCTGAAACTTGAGTTTGAACGCAAATACAGCAAACTGCCGTTTCAAACTGACCGCGATTTTCAACTATATTTTGTCCAAGTTTTTGGAAAGGGTCTCCATGAAATTGGTGATGGGCGATTTGATCATCATGGCCATCATGGCATTGAACTGACCTTCGAAACTCAATCCCACTTCGCTTTCATTTTCCCCTAAGGCGATAATATCTGCGGTCAACGTAAAGGGCAGCTTGTCACTGGCAGCGCCCAGGACCACTTTGTCGTTGGGGTTTTGTTCCTTCAACCTGAGCACGATTTCCGGCATGCCCTTTAGGGCAAATTTGAAGGTCTTTTCATCCAGCACCTCAAACTTGTCAATGTTTTCGGGCATCAGGGTCTCAAAATTTTTGATGTCCGTGAGGAAGTCAAATACGGCCTTATCGCTCTTGGATACTTTCTTTTTGGAGGTTTCTATGTGCATGATGTTCGTTTATTTCCATTCCTGTGGATTGGATCTCCACTCCAGCAGGGTCTTCAATTGTGATTCTTTGATGTAATGGGTCTCGGAGGCCTGTTCCACCAAGTGTTCGTAGTCGGAGAGGGTGTGCAGTTCCACACCTTCCTGCTCAAAATTGGTGGTGGCCACGGGGAAACCGTAGGTAAAGATGGCCAGCATGCCCTTTACTTTGGCATTTTGGTCCTTTAGGGCCTTAACGGCATTAAGACTGCTTTTTCCGGTGCTGATGAGGTCTTCGATGACCACAACGGATTGGCCGGATTCAAATTGGCCTTCAATCTGGTTCTGTCGCCCATGGGATTTGGGTTCGGGCCTCACATAGATGAAGGGAAGTCCCAGTGCCTCTGCCACCAAAATGCCTATGCCTATGGCACCTGTGGCCACACCGGCGATGACATCGGGCTTTCCGTAGAGGTTTTCCACTTGTTTGGCCATTTCCTCTCTCACAAAGTTCCGGATTTCCGGATAGGAGAGCATAATCCTGTTGTCGCAATAAATTGGCGATTTCCACCCAGATGCCCATGTAAAGGGATTTTCGGGTTCCAACTTTATTGCATTAATTTGTAAAAGCAGCTCCGCTGTCTTTTTAGCAATTCCCTTATCTAAAACCATTGCGCAAATGTATGAAGTTTTTGTTAATGAGTCCCCACTGATCTTAACAAACGAGCGCCCAGAAAAGTCCAACGGCAACCTGTTCCCCATGGACGGGAATTCCATTATGGAGGCCATTGAACTGTTGTCCAAGAAGAAATTGAAGAAGGCCTATCTGTACCATCCGGATGGGAACAAAATACTCAAACTTTTTATGCACAAGATCCCCGTGGTGGTGGCAGGGGGCGGTTTTGTGGTGAACCCAAAGGGAAAGGTGCTCTTCATCCATCGAAATGGAAAATGGGACCTGCCGAAGGGAAAGGTGGACAAAGGCGAATCCATTGAAAATGCCGCTATTCGCGAAGTGGAGGAAGAGACCGGGGTGAAGGGCCTGGTGATCGAAAAGTTTCTGCGTACCACCTATCATGTTTTCAAGCGCAACGGGGAATACCAGTTGAAGCAGACCCATTGGTTTTTGATGTCCACCGACTACGACGGGAAATTGGTCGCCGAAAAGGCCGAAGGCATCAAAAAGGTGAAATGGAAAGGCCCTGAAAAAGCCGCGAAGGCCTTGAAAAATTCATACAAAAATATCAAGATATTGTTTGCCGACCCCTTTATTTCCTAGCCAATATTCCAGAGGCCTCACTGCCCTTTGCCACCCTGTAAACGGGGTAGGAGAGATAGGTTTCCTCCAGATGCACGGAACGTTGGAAAATCCAATCCAGTTGTGCATACCAATTGTTCGCAAAATTGAGGTCCAGTTTCTTTTTGGCTTCAAAATTTTGACGCAGAATGGAATCTTTTTGTAGCATATCCAAGGCCACATCTTCAAAAACATAGGGCGAAAAGCCTTCTTTTTGCTGAAGGAAGGTGTCAAAGAAGTTCCAGTTAAAAAAGGAGTCCACGGCATGGGGTTCCAAGGTTTCCAGAAGGTACCGTATGCCCGGTTGACGGGTGGGGACCACAAGATCCCCAGGTTTAAAGGTAATTTTTTTGGTGCTTTTTTCCACCTTGGTATTGTAGTGCAGATAATGGCCTTCGTATGGTGCGTTTCGGGTATCGTATTCCAATATGGAGTAGGTCTCCACGGTGAGCGTAGTGTCCTTGTCCAGTTTGAAATATTGGATCTTGTTGGCATCCAATCTCTCTATGACTTTCTGTTGGCTTTGCCTTATGATGTAGGCATCGGGAACGGAAACTGTATCGGTGGGGTAATATTGGTCCTGATAGACGACCTCTTTGGTGAAAGGTTTTGTCCTGTCATATTTTAACCGTGGAAGTCCGGTCACTTCGCTGGTAAACCGTTCCGCTTCAAAACCTTTAAAATGGAGCGTGGAGCTTTGTGTGGTGTCCACCTGCCAGTTCAGGTAATATTCGGTAAGATCGAGGTTTTTCTCCAAGGTCTCCCTGCGCAGGTTCTTTATGGTTTCATGTTCTTTTTCCACCACGGCGATCAGGCTTTCCATGATCTCGTATGTGCCTTCGACCCTTTGTTTGTAAGGTTTCAGCATGTGGGTCTCCACCATCAGTCCCAAGGTGCTCCAAAGGGTGGTATAACCTGTGGAATATCTAGGGTGGTCTATGAATTGGCTGAACCCGAACTCTGGGGGCATATTGAAAACGTTGACATAGGGCGTGATGTCCCAATCTTTTTCCGCCAACGACTTTTCGATATCGGGCATGAAGGAACTGTACAGGTATTTTCCAAGATCACCTCCCAATTTATTGTGCTGGGTGAACAAATGTGTCAACGTGTATTGATAATCGGCACCATTGCTGACATGGTTGTCAATGAACACATCGGGCTTTACCAAATGGAAGATGTCCGCAAAGGTCTTGGCATTCTTGGAATCCATTTTGATGAAGTCCCTGTTCAGGTCGTAGTTCAGGGCATTTCCCCGAAAGCCGTATTCCAATGGACCATTTTGGTTGGCCCTGGTGGTCGAGTTCCTGTTGAGGGCACCTCCAATGTTGTAGATGGGTATGGTGACCAAGACCGTTTTTTCGGGTGCAGGCACATTTTTGGTGGCCAGGTCCCTATAGAGCATCATTGTGGCATCGATGCCGTCGCTTTCACCGGGATGTATGCCGTTGTTGATGAGGATGATCGTTTTTTCCTTTCTGATGTTCTCAAAATTGAAATCCCCATCCGGATTGAAGGTCACCATGTGCAAAGGTTGGCCGCTATCCGTCTTCCCAATGGTGTGTATGTTGATCTGGGGAAAGTCACGGGCCAGTTTGATGTAAAAATCTATGGTCTCGGCATAGGTGGCGGTCTCTTTCTCCCCAGATGCTTCGTAAACGGTCTGGTAGGAAGTTTGCTTGTCCTCCTTCTTGGTTTCGCAGGATATGAACAGGATCAGGGCTGAAAAAATCAGGGTGTATTTTGAAAAAGTACGTATGTGTTTAAAGACCAGCATAAAAGGGAACAATTATTTGCAGCCCAAAAATAAAGAATATTATGATCACGAGGCCATATCGATGCTGTCCAAATCGCTGGTCTCGATTTTAAAGATAGGTTTGTTCTTGAAATTGAGCGTGTGGGGGCATCTGTCCTTATATTCGTTCCACTTTTGGTAATCCAGCGGATCTATGGAAGATGTGATCATGTTGATGATGATACGTTCCTTGATGTCCAATCCAATCAGTTCTTCCAAAAAGTCCCAACCGTCCATGATGGGCATGTTGATGTCCAAAAAGATCACTTCGGGGATGCATTGGTCGTTCTCGGTCCGTTCCTTGAGGGCGTCAAAGGCTTCCTTACCGTTTTGGAAAATCTGCACATCGTCGCAGATTGCCACAGGTTTAAGCACCTTTTTGATGCCGAACACGGTAATAGGGTCATCGTCCACAATAAAAATACTACTTACTTTCTTCATTGAAATATACATTGAAAGTAGCGCCTTTGTCCACTTCACTGTTTACTGTTATACTTCCGCCCATGGCCTCTATCTGGTTCTTGATGATGTAGAGCCCGATGCCTTTGGCGTCCTTCCTATTATGGAACGTTTTGTACATGCCAAATATTTTATCGCCGTATCGCTCCAGATCTATTCCCAGACCATTGTCCGATATGCTGAAAATTAATGTTTTGTCCCTCTTTTTTGCGTCCATAGTGATGATGGGGCTCCTTTCCGGACTACGATATTTTACGGCATTGGTCACCAAGTTCAGTATAATGCTGTCCAAGTAGGCGGGAACGCTCCACACAACCATATCCTGTGGGATGTTGTTGATGATCTTCACTTTGTTCTTTTCCAAGAAAGCGGAAAGGTTTTGCCGCACTTTGTCAATGCTGTCATTCAGGTTGAGCGGTTTTTTGCTGAGGGTCACATTCGTATTGATGTCCACCACTTGGTTGAGGTTCTCCAAAGTCTCCAACAGACTATCGGATGCCCGGTTGAGCATGTCCAGGATATGGGCCTTTTCCGCTTCGTTCTCTTCTTCCGATAAAAATTTCAGCAACATGGAAAAGTTTGCCGAGTGGGAGCGTAGGTTATGCGATACGATGTGGGCAAAATTGATGAGCTTTTTATTTTGGATGGAGGTGATGTTGATCAAATTCCTCAACTGGTCCTCCTTTTTCTTCATGGCGGTGATGTCCATGCTGATCCCTATAAGACCACTTATTTTCCCTTCCAGATCAAATAGCGGTATCTTGGAGGTGAGGAAATTGGTGATTTCCCCATCTTTCTTGATGCCGATGGTCTCCTTGCCCAGCATGGGTTTCAACGTCCTGATCACCTCAAGGTCCTCCTCCCTTGATATTTTTGCCACTTCCTTGTCTAAAGGTCAAAATCCGTTTTTCCAATGACTTCCTTGGCGCTTTTGCCCAGATAGTCACACTCGGCCTTGTTCACCAGTATCTTTTTGGAATCCAGGTCCTTTACGAACACGTTCAAGGGGAGGTTGTCTATGAGGGCGGTGAGCAACTGTTGGTGCTGCTTTATCTTGCTTTCGTTCATAACCTGTTCGGTGATGTCCTGAATGGTTCCGAACAATTTTATGATTTTCCCATTTTCGCTAATGGGCCTTCCTGCAACGCTCACCCATTTTTCTTCACCGGTTTGGGTGAGGATTGTCAATTTTTTGTTGAAAGGCGTCCCTTCTTGTATAGCACTGTGGAAGAGCATTGCTATTTTGTTTCGACTGTATCCTTGTTTGTAAAAGGCGATGGCATCAGCTACATTGGGATGATAGGATGATGGTACCTTGTGGATTTTTTTGGTTTCCTCGCACCAAAAAAGATGCTCCGTGGCAATGTCGTATTCCCAACAACCCACTTGGGCCACTTCGGATTTGGTCTTTAGGATGTTGTTGATTTTTTCCAGTTCCCTTTCCTTTTCCACCTCACTGGAAATGTCATCGGTCTGGATAATGGACCCCACCACATTTTCCTTTTCATCGAACCAAGGGGCAAAGGTGCTCTCAAACCACCGTGCCGCTGTTCCGCTGCCTGTTTGGTGCCTAATGGAAAATGATTTGTTGCGTGGTAGTTTTTTCGGAAGACCCTCACTTTCCGGATAGAGATGGAAAATATTGGTTTCCGTACTATTTTTGGGATGGATGCCAAAAACATTCAACCAAGAATCGGAGGCATCCACTACCGAGCCATCCATCGCCACAAGGGCCGTGGCTTTGGGTAACTGTTTCAATAAGTAATGCTGCGCAATTCTTTCGACTGCTTTCAAAATTCGGGGGTATTAGGGAAACTTTACGCTATTAAGAAATTTCTGACCAATGTAAGCGTAATGTATCAGCCTGCTCATTTATTGTTGTGAAAGGCCCTAAAAATGTTGTTTTCTTGACAAATGTCAATATTCTGGCGGTTTTTTAGAGGTGACCTCTTCAAAAGAAAGAAAAGTATATGTGCAAAATATCAGAAATTAACCACAACGGTATCAGGAACCAACCCTGTATAGTCACCACCGTTGCGAATTACGTCCCGAACAATGGACGAACTGATGTAAGATTTTCCTGATGAAGTCAACAAAAAGACGGTCTCTATTTCGGAAAGTTTTCGGTTGGTGTGCGCTATAGCCTTTTCAAACTCAAAGTCGGCAGGGTTGCGAAGCCCCCTCAGAATAAAGGTCGCCCCTATTTTTTTACAGAAATCCACGGTCATTCCCTCATAGGTCATCACCTTGATCTTGGGTTCGTCCTTGAAGGCTTCCTCAATGAACTTCGTGCGCTCCTCCAGGGAGAACATATACTTTTTGTCGGCATTGATCCCGATGGCGATCACCAGTTCATCAAAGAGCGTGACGCCCCTCTTTATGATGTCGTAATGCCCTAGGGTAAGGGGGTCAAAAGAACCGGGGAACACTGCACGTCTCATGGTTGAAAGGTTTTATCCAAAAATACGGTTTTCTATCGTAAGGCCTCTTCAATGGCACTGTCAAACAAGGTTTCCAAGGAAATTCCTGCCACGCCGGCCTGTTGGGGCAGCAAGCTCTCTTCAGTAAGTCCCGGTGTGGTGTTGACTTCCAAAAGATGGGGCACATCCCCGATAAAGATGAATTCACTTCGCGTAAAGCCTTTCAATCCCAATGTCCTATAGATGAATTCTGCCATTTTCCTCACATTGGTCTCCTGCGCGGCCGATATGCGGGCTGGCGTGATTTCCTGTGATTTCCCCATATATTTGGCCTCAAAATCAAAAAAATCGTTCTCGGAGACTATTTCGGTAATGGGCAATACGGTCACTTCGCCCTTGTAGGTGATCACGCCCACGGATACTTCGGTACCGTCCAAAAAAGATTCAATGATCACTTGGCTGTCCTCTTTGAAAGCGGCGTCTATGGCACCGGCCAGTTCTTCCATTTGGTACACCTTCGAAATCCCGTAGCTGCTGCCGGACCGATTGGCCTTCACAAAACAAGGGAGTCCCACTTTTTCCACAATGGCCGACTCGTCCACGGGCTGCCCCTTGTTCAGGTAATAGGAAGTGGCGCAGGGCACACCGTAAGGTTTCAGCGTGCTCAGCAAATCCCTTTTGTTGAAGGTAAGGGCCGATTCGTAATGGTTGCAAGAGGTATGGGGAATGCCCAACAGTTCAAAATAGGCCTGCAACAACCCATCTTCGCCGGGCGTGCCATGGATGGCATTGAAAACACAATCGAAATGGATCTTGTTGCCATTGGGTTGGATGCTGAAATCTGCCTTGTCCACAGGAAATTCTTGGTTGGATGCATCAAGATAGATCCATTTTTCCCTACTGATGATGATGCGGTAGGTATTGTATTTTTGGGTATCCAAAAACTTGTGCACCACGTTGCCGCTCTTGATGGAAATGTTGTATTCGCTGGAGTGGCCGCCCATGATAATGGCAATGTTCTTTTTCATCTGCTTTTCAAAATATCGCTTTGCCAAAGTAAAGAAAAAAGGGAAGGCTTTCCTATATTTGTTCCGATAAGGTTTTCCGCATGAAAAATTTTTTGGAGTTCTTGAAAAGTAAAACGTTCCTCATCCAGTTGGGACTGGCCACGGTGGCCACGGTGGTGATTGTTATTGCCACCTTGCAATGGTTGAAAGGCACGACCAACCATGGTGAGTTTGTGGAAGTTCCGGATTTTTCAAAAATGTCGGTCCCGGATATGCGGAAAGCGGTTGAGGAAGCCGGCTTGCGCTATCAGGTGCTCGACTCGTCCGAATACAACCCCGATTATCCAAGATTTTCCATTTTGGACCAGAACCCTCCAGCGGGCAATAAGGTAAAATCCAACAGGAAGATTTATTTTACCGTGAACCCTTCTGGCTACAAAAAAGTGAGCGTTCCCGATATCATCCAAGTCACCCAACGCAACGCAACGGCTATGCTCAGGGCCGTGGGATTGGACGTGGAACGGGTGACCTACATAGACCAACTGGGCAAGGACATGGTCTATAATATGAAGTTCAAAGGGAAATACGTAAAGCCAGGCGACAAGCTGCCCAAGACCTCCAAGATCGAGCTGATCTGCGGGAACGGGACCATACCCGAAAGCGCACGCGTACAGGCAGATTCCCAATAGCCATGGATTTCGAGGACAACCAAGAACTCTCCCAGGACGAACTCTTTGAGCATTATAGGTTCGTGGCCTCCAAAGGGCAGGAACCGCTACGCGTGGACAAATTCTTGATGAACTTTATCGAGTATGCCACCCGAAACAAGATACAACAGGCGGCCAAGCAAGGACATATCTGGGTCAATGGCACTACAGTAAAACAGAACTACAAGGTAAAGGCCGGGGATGAGGTCAAGGTCATGTTCGAGCATCCTCCCTATGAATTTCTGCTGACCCCAGAGAACATTCCATTGGATATTGTCTATGAGGACGATTCCCTTCTGGTGGTGAACAAGCCAGCGGGAATGGTGGTCCATCCGGGCCATGGGAATTACTCTGGGACCCTCATCAATGCATTGGTGTATCATTTTGAAAACTTGCCCAACAACAGCTCGGAAAGACCGGGATTGGTGCACCGAATCGATAAGGACACCTCAGGATTGTTGGTCATCGCCAAGACCGAAGGGGCCATGACCCATTTGGCCCAACAATTTTTTGACAAGAGCAGTGAACGGGAATACGTGGCACTGGTCTGGGGCAATGTGGAAGAAGATGAAGGCACCGTTGAGGGGCACATTGGGCGAAATCCGAAGAACCGTTTGCAGATGATGGTCTATCCCAATGGCGAAGATGGCAAGGAAGCCGTGACCCATTACAAGGTGTTGGAGCGGTTTGGTTATGTTACCCTGATCTCGTGCCGACTGGAAACGGGCAGGACCCACCAGATTCGGGTACACATGAAATATATTGGGCATACGCTTTTCAATGATGAACGCTATGGTGGCGAAAAAATATTGAAGGGGACCACTTTCACCAAGTACAAACAGTTTGTGGAAAACGCCTTCAAGGTATTGCCCAGACAGGCATTGCACGCCAAGACCTTGGGCTTTGAACATCCCGTGACAGGAGAGTTCATGCGGTTCAATTCCGAGTTGCCGGAAGATATGGTGAACTGTATCGAAAAATGGCGCGGATATGCCAAGCACCACGAATCATAGTTTCTTTCAATCTTTAGATTGAAAACACCTTTTGCGTATCTTTCCATGAAACCAAATCCTTCGTTATTTTTACCAAATATTGAGGTAAATGGAATGAGCCATGACCATTCTTGGTGCCATCAAGATGGTTCAGGCAAGTTTTAAAACAATAAAATTAGAACACATGAAAATTGTTGTATCCCCGGCCAAGTCGCTCGATTTTGAAACGGCATTGCCCACATCGAAATATAGCCAGCCACAGTTTTTGGAAGAAGCCCAAAAGTTGAACGGGGTCCTGAAAAAGAAAAAGCCAAAGGCGCTCTCCAAGTTGATGTCCATTTCGGACAATCTGGCCCAACTGAACTGGGAGCGTAACCAAGAGTTCGAGCCCCCTTTTACCCCGGAAAATGCCAGACCGGCCGTGTATGCCTTCAATGGCGATGTGTACCAAGGCCTTGATGCCTACACCATCCCGGAGAAAAAATTGGATCAACTACAGGACACGCTCCGGATCTTGTCCGGTCTCTATGGTATTTTAAAGCCTTTGGACCTGATGCAGCCCTATCGGTTGGAAATGGGGACCCAATTGAAAGTGGGACGCAAAAAAAACCTGCACGAGTTTTGGAAAAAGCAGCTCACCGACCACCTGAACGCCGAGTTGGAAGATGGTGAACTGTTCATCAACCTGGCCAGCAACGAATATTTTGGGGCAGTCGATGAGAAAAAACTGAAGGTGCCCGTGATCACACCCATTTTTAAGGATTGGAAGGACGACAAGCTAAAGGTCATCAGTTTCTTCGCCAAGAAAGCCAGAGGGTCCATGGTGCGCTATATCTTGGACACCGATGCCAAGACCTTGGAGGACATCAAAGGTTTTGATCGTGATGGCTATACGTTCAGCCAGGAGCATACCCAAAAACCCAACGAGCCGGTTTTTGTGCGGTAAATTTTTGCGAAAAACGGCCAGATTCCCTATGTTTTGGAAAAAAGGGGCGTGCTGTTACGTTTATGGGACACATGCCCTAAATTGTGATACATTCAAATTTGCCCCAAAGGTTGCGCCATAATCACGATCTTTGGGGACATCGTTCAACATACAAACACTAACACCGAAAAATCCATGCAGCAGTCCAGACGGTTAGAAGAGTTCAAAAAGTCGGTCACCAACAAGTTCAATATATACAATAGCCTTTTCTTGAGCTTGCCGTATAAGAATATTGAAAATGTGGGGATCCTCATTCCCGTTTTGCTCGATCAGTGCGAAAGGGGACTAAGGGAAGGCAAGGACCCCAAAGAGATTTTGGAGGTTTTTTTCACCAACTTCGCCAACATCAAGGACGAAAGGGAACGTCTGGATTTCATGTTCCGCATCATACAGTATGTGGAGCGCCAAGTGGTACTTTACGACAGTGTGGAGGATTCTGCCTTTCCCCAACTCCAAAAATACAGTAACTCGCTCACCATCAAGGATTATTTTGAATTGGTGAACCGCACCAAGAATTGGGATAAGGTTTCCAAAAAACTGTCCACCTTCAGTGCGCGGATCGTTTTGACGGCGCACCCAACACAATTTTATACCCCCGCTGTTCTGGACATCATCGCCGAGTTGCGTTCGCTCATAGACGAGGACAGGATCTATGACATTGATGTGACCCTTCAGCAGTTGGGACTCACCTCATTGATCAATGCCAAAAAGCCGACCCCTTTGGACGAAGCCAAGAACATCATCTATATCCTCCGAAACACCTACTACAATGCCGTTGGGGAGTTGTACCAATATGTGAAGAGCAACATCAAGGATGAGGATTTTGAGAATTACAATATCATCAAACTGGGTTTTTGGCCCGGTGGTGACCGTGATGGAAATCCTTTTGTGACGGCGGACATTACCCGCAAAGTGGCCGATGAACTGAGGCTCACTTTAATGAAATGTTATTACAATGAGTTGAAGGAACTTCGAAAAAAACTCACCTTCAAGGGAATGCAGGACGACCTTACCGAGCTGAGCGACAAACTCTACAAGGCAATGTTCGACCCGACGGTTCCTATCACCTACGCGGAGATCATTGGGCATCTGGAGGTCATCAGGGAGAAATTAATCGCAGATTACCACGGTCTGTACTTGGACCTTTTGGATAGTTTCACTGACAAGGTGCACATCTTCAAGACCCATTTTGCCACTTTGGATATCCGTCAGGACCATAGCAAACACAAATTGGTGGTGGAAACGGTATTGAAGAAGGAAGGTGCCATCAAGGAGAACTTGGAAGAACTCAAGGAAAAGGATTTGGTAAAATGGTTGCTCCAAAAGAACCTGAAGTTGGATGCTGCGGATTTTGATGACGAAATCGTGAAGGATACCATTGCCAATATCCAACAGCTACGGGAAATACAGAAAACGAACGGGGAAGATGGATGCAATCGGTACATCATCAGTAACTCCGAGGATATTTTTGCGGTATTGTTCGTTTTTGGACTGTTCAGATGGTGTGGTTGGGACGAGAAGGACATTACCTTCGATATTGTTCCCCTTTTTGAGACCATGAAAGGGATGGAAGTGTCCGAAGAAGTCATGCAGACCCTTTTTGACATTCCACAGTATCGAAAGCATCTGGAGAAACGAAACGAAATGCACACCATCATGCTCGGATTTTCCGATGGTACCAAGGATGGGGGCTATTTGAAGGCCAACTGGTCCATATTGAAGACCAAGGAAACACTGAGCAAGGTCTGCAAGAAGAACGGGATCAAGGCTATTTTCTTTGACGGAAGGGGAGGACCACCGGCAAGGGGAGGGGGCAAGACCCACAGGTTCTATGCCGCCCAGACCAAGGATGTGGCCAATCATGAGATCCAATTGACCATACAAGGGCAGACCATAACCAGTACCTATGGTACCAAGGAACAGTTCAAGCACAACTCCGAACAGTTGCTCACCGCTGGGCTCAGCAACAATATCTTTGGGAAGGAGCTTGTCATAACCGCTGCGCAGCGAAAATTGATCGAGGAACTTTCGGATCTGAGCTTTGATAAATACGATGCCCTGAAGCAGCATGAAAAGTTCATTCCGTACTTGGAGCACCGCAGTACCTTGAAATATTACACCAAAGCGAACATTGGCAGTAGGCCGGGCAAGAGGGGCAACAAGGCAAAGCTGACCCTGTCGGACCTTAGGGCCATCTCCTTTGTGGGATCCTGGAGCCAGTTGAAACAGAATGTGCCCGGATATTTTGGTCTAGGGACGGCCATTCAGCAACTCAAGGACGAAGGAAGGCTCAATGAGGTCAAGAAGCTATACAAGGAAGTTCCCTTTTTCAGGGCACTGATGCACAACAGTATGATGTCCTTGGCCAAGACCAACTTCAACCTCACCAGTTACATGAAGGACGATCCTGAATTTGGGGAGTTTTGGCACATTCTCCATCAAGAGTTCCAACTTTCTAAGAAAATGCTCCTCCAGATTTCAGGACTCAAGATCTTGATGGAAGACGAGGAGGTATCCCGGGAATCCGTAAAGATCAGGGAAAAAATAGTGTTGCCGCTGTTGGTGATCCAGCAGAACGCCCTATACCACATCACCCAGGATTCGGAATTCAAGGAACTGTACGAAAAGATAGTGACGCGTTCTCTGTACGGGAACATCAACGCTAGTAGGAATTCGGCGTAGGACAAAAAAGGCTGGTGGATAAACCATTCAAACATACACACCCCTACGAACCTTTTTTATTCCCTGAGGCCACCAAATTGATTGTGGGAACCTTGCCACCACCCCGTTTCACTACGGGTGATCTCATGAAGGAAGATGTCGATTTTTGCTATGGGAGTTGCAATGGCATGCTCTGGCCCATTCTGGATCGCATCTTTGATCTGGGATTGAAGTACGAGACCACATTTGAGGCCATATCACAGCGGGAAACATTCCTCCGGAAGCACAAGATCGGGGTTTGTGATATTGTTGCCAGTGCCGAACGTACCAAAATCGATGCCTCCGATCTGGGGATGCAAAATGTGGAGCTTCGGGATTTGGTCGGGTATCTGAAAAATTATGGGAACATCCATACAGTTCTCTTTATGGGGGGCAACAGCAAGAACGGCCCGGAATATTTCTTTCGGAAACTGTTGAAGGAACATAACCTGAAATTGGATGTGGTGAATGATGAAGTACCACGGATCCATCAATTCGAGTTACCTGTCACTTCGAGCGGAGTCGAGAAGCATCGAACCATCAAAACCATATCCCTGACCGCCCCTTCGGGTGCTGCCAACCGCGCTGTGGGGAGTTTACAGGCCTACAAAGATCTCAAGGCTATAAATCCGGAATTCAATACGTTGGATTTCAGGGTGATGCAGTACAGTGCTTTTTTTGAAAGTGACCAGTAAACTGGAATTTTTGGAACTTTTACGATTCGGTTAAGACAATTTTAAGTCTCTTTCTGCGTATATACTGAAATCACAAAACCTAAAATTCGAGAAAATGAAAGCAATCCATAAAATTATTGGAGTTCTTTTCGCAGTAGCACTTATGGCTTCATGTTCGGCGAACTATCATGCCAACAAAAATGGTGTTCCCCCAGGACAGGCGAAAAAAATCACTGGTGCAAAGAGTGCAAGGGCATATGCCCCTGGCCAGCAAAATAAAAATTAGTTCTTTTACAAGTTCCCATAAAAAGGCCCCTATTTATAGGGGCCTTTTTATCTTTTCAAGTATCTGATGTCAGCTTTTTGGAGTGGATAGAATACCATAGAACATCTTGATGCCATAGGCCAACTGGCCAATCTTTACATTTTCGTTCGGACTGTGTTGGTTGTTGTCGGGGTTGACCATCGGGACGATAAAGGCCGGAATCTTCAGTTCATTGATGAACGGGGCAATGGGCACCGTTCCTCCCATGGTGCGTATCTGTACCACATTGGAACCAAAGGTGTTTTTCAAGGTCTCAACCAAGAATTGGCCATAAGGGTTGTCCAGTTCCGTGCGGAACGCATCGGTGACGCTCCCTTCTTTGGCGGTGACTATTTTGTCAAACTGCATGCGTTCTTCTTTGGAGGGTTCGTGGTCCAATACTTTGAAACCTTGTTGGGCAATATGGTCCTTCACCAATTTTTTCAAGCGGTTTCCATCGCTTTCCACTACCAGACGAAGGTCCAGTTCGGCCGTGGCGCTCTCGGGAACAATGGTCCTGGCCTTTTCCCCAATCCATCCTGAGCCAAGCCCACGGATGTTCAAGGAGGGATATTGCAAAGCTTCTTGGTAAAAACCGCCCACTTTTTCCGCTGACTGGAATTGCAACTTTTCGGCAATCTCTTCATCGCTGTCCGGAACACTTTTCAATATTTCCTTGGTGGAATCGTCAAGGGTAATGCCATCATAATAACCAGGAATGGTCACTTTGCCATCGGTATCCTTCATGCTGGCCAGCAATTGGGCCAATTGGAAGCCGGGATTAGGGGCATAGTTTCCATAATGCCCACTGTGCTGTGGTTTGATGGGGCCATAAGTGGTCAGGGAAAGCGTGGTGATGCCCCTACAACCATAAACGATGGTCGGTGCGCCAGTGGCATGCACGGGGCCGTCCACGATCATCAGAAAATCGGCTTCCAACAGTTCACGGTACTGTTTCACGGCCTTGGGCAAAGGTTTGCTGCTCTTTTCCTCTTCGCTATCCAAAATCACCTTTACATTGAACGGGATTTCTTTTCCATCTTTCTTTAACAGGTCGAAGGTGTTCAACAAGGTCACGATGGGAGATTTGTCATCCGAAGTGGAGCGGCCGAACAAACGCCAATCGTAATTGATATCGTCCCCCAGTTCATCAAAGGAAACAGTTTTGAAACCATCCCCTTCGGGCATTTTCAGCACCATTTTGTAGGGGTCCGGCTGGTCCCATTTGCTAGGATCCACCGATTGCCCATCCAAGTGCATATAGATCAAGACCGTGGGTTTTTCGTTGTCCACCGGGGTGGCCGCAAAGAACAGGGGCAGGTTTTCCGTCTCCAAAACGGCCGTATTGAAATTGCGTTCACCGAACTTGCGTTTCAGCCACATGATATTTCTATCGATATCGTCCGGCTTTAGGGCGTCATTCGGGATGGCGATGAATTCTTGGAGCTCTTGTATGGTGTTGGCCACTTGGGATTTTATGGCCACATCGTCTTGGGCAAAAAGGGAAAACGTCAGGAACAGGGAAACTGCGGAAATTGTTTTTTTCATGAAATCGATCAGGGTTGATTTTCAGACCTGAAATTTAACGAATTTGACCCACAAAAGCATCGATTCCATCCACCCCATATTGTGTTAAATGTTTGATGAAGGCCGAACCGATGATGGCTCCCTTGGCTTTTGACGTTGTTTGTTGAAAAGTCTGTGCATTGCTGATCCCAAACCCGACAATCTGTGGATTTTTCAGGTTCATTGCTGCAATACGTTCAAAATAAGCAGATTGCTCCTTTCCAAAACCCTCCTTGGCCCCTGTGGTACTGGCAGAACTCACCATATAAATAAAGCCTTCGGAAGCATCATCAATGGCCTTGATGCGGGCATCACTGGTCTGGGGAGTGATCAAAAACACATTGATCAAGCCGTGTTTTTTGAAGATGGTTTCATATTCCTCCTGATACACATCAAGGGGTAGATCCGGAAGAATGAGCCCATCAATGCCAATGTCCTCACATTTTTGGCAAAACGCTTCCACGCCATATTGCAAAACAGGATTGAAATAGCCCATCAAGATCAAGGGAATGGAAACCGTTTTACGGATATCTTTCAATTGCTCAAACAGCAGGGTGGTGGTCATCCCATTTTTAAGGGCGGCCGTGGAGCTTTCCTGGATGGTAGGTCCATCAGCCAAGGGATCACTGAACGGCAATCCGATCTCGATGAGGTCCACCCCACTTTTTTCCAAATCTTGGATGATTTTTACCGTGTCGTTCAATGAAGGGTAACCGGCTGTAAAATATATGGAGAGGATTTTTTTGTCCTCCTGAAGTTTTTGTTTGATTCTGTTCATCATGATATGTTGTGTCTAATCCCCCTTTGAAGGGGGTACGGGGGATGTGAAAACACCCCTGAAGTCCCCTCAAGGGGACAGTTATAAATTAAAATAATCAATATAATTCTGAAGATCCTTGTCCCCTCGACCAGAAAGGTTCACTACCACCACGTCATCTTCTTTAAACTTCCGGCCCTTAAAAATGGCCAAAGCATGGGAGGATTCGATGGCAGGAATGATGCCTTCCAATTTGCAAAGGTCCAATCCGGCTTTCATGGCCTCATCATCGGTGATGGAAATGAATTCGCCCCGACCCGAAGTGTACAAATGCGCATGTAAGGGTCCCACACCAGGGTAATCCAACCCAGCGGAAATGGAGTAGGGTTCCGTAATCTGTCCGTCGGGGGTCTGCATCAACAAGGTTTTGCTTCCATGAATGATCCCTACCTTGCCCAAAGCGGAAGTTGCGGCACTTTCCCCGGAATGGATACCTTTTCCTGCTGCTTCCACAGCAATAATCCCCACTTCGGGAGTGTTCAGAAAATGATGGAAAGCCCCAGCAGCGTTACTGCCGCCACCTACGCAGGCTACGACAAAATCTGGATTTTCGCGACCTTCTTTTTCCAATAACTGGGATTTTACTTCTTCTGAAATGACCGATTGAAATCGGGCCACCATATCAGGGTAGGGGTGTGGACCAACTACCGAACCGATAATGTAATGCGTGTCCACAGGGTTGTTGATCCAATCACGGATGGCCTCGTTAGTGGCATCCTTAAGGGTTTTACTGCCCGAAGTGGCGGGTCGAACCTCTGCACCCAACATTTTCATACGGGCCACATTGGGCGCTTGGCGGGCAATGTCGATTTCGCCCATATACACCACGCACTCAATTCCCATCAGGGCACAAACGGTGGCCGTGGCCACACCATGCTGACCGGCACCGGTCTCTGCAATGATGCGGTGTTTACCCAATCGTTTGGCCATCAAAATCTGACCAATCGTATTGTTGACCTTGTGCGCCCCGGTGTGGCAAAGATCTTCACGTTTGAGGTAAATTTTGGTGTTGTACTTTTTGGATAGGCGTTCGGCAAAATACAAAGGTGTGGGTCGGCCCACATAATCTTTCAGCAATTGATGGAATTCTTCCTGAAAGGAAGGTTCCGCCATGATCTGGAGGTAATTCTGCCGAAGCTCCTCACAATTGGGATACAGCATTTCGGGGATGAAAGCCCCTCCAAATTCCCCGTAATAGCCTCGTTCATCAGCGTGATAACTCATCATCAGTTGTCAGTTTTAAGTTGTAAATCGTCAGTGAGTTCATTGATAAATGTTTTCAATGACGTTATATTTTTTAGCCCCGGTTCAATCTCGAATTTGCTGTTCACATCTAGAGCGAAGCAATATCGTGAAGCCGGACTGTTCATAAATTCCTTTAGTTTCTCCACGGAATCCAATCCAATTCCCCCGCTTAAAAAAAAGGGTTTGGTGGATGGATAGTGTTCCAAAACGGACCAATCGAAAGTGTACCCATTACCTCCGGGCAATTTTCCTTTGGTGTCAAACAGGAAATAATCACAAACATTTTCAAAATCCTTCAAGACCGAAAAATCAAAATCATCTTTGATGAAAAACACTTTGATGATTTCCAAAGTTGTCAGGTCGAGCGTCCCGAAAGCTTTCGTGAAGACCTCATCACGCGGAACAACTTTCTTTTTTCTCGACTGCGCTCGAAATGACAGAAAGTTGTCCTTTAATGTTTTGCAGAATTCAGGACTTTCCTTGCCGTGAAGTTGCACGGCATCCAATCCGTATTGGTTCACTTTTTCCAACACTTCATCCAAAGGAGCATCCACAAATACGCCCACTTTTTTGATGGATTTTGGCAATTGAGGCATTGCTCCCTCAAAATAGCGTGAAGAAGGTTCCCAAAAGATAAAGCCCAAATAATCGGGTTGCAGTTGGGCAACCTCGACAGGGTTATGGTGCATGCCGCAAACTTTTAGTTTCATAGCTTCTATTTTGTCAGGTCGAGTGTTTTGAAACTTGTTTCAAAATGTATCGAGACCGATTGCTTCTCGATACAATTTACCTTCGGTAGACCACTCGAAATGACCCTATTTATTCAGTTCATCAATAAATGTTTTTGCACTGGCACCAGGATCATCCGTCTTCATGAAATTCTCCCCGATCAAAAATCCTTGGTACCCAAATTCCTTCAACTCCTGAATGGCCCCAATGGTACTGATGCCACTTTCGGACACTTTTACAAAATCATCAGGAATCTGTTCCGAAAGAGATTTACTGGTATCCAAACTCACCTCGAAGGTTTTCAAATTTCTGTTGTTCACCCCCAACATATCCAGACTGGGCATGATGGATTTCTGGAGTTCCTCTTCGTTGTGGACTTCCAACAACACATCCAAGCCCAAGCTTTTGGCCAATTCGGAAAGCGTCTTGATTTCCTCGCGGGACAAAATGGCGGCAATCAACAAAATCACATCGGCCCCATAGGCTTTGGCCTCCACAATCTGGTATTCATCTATGATGAATTCTTTTCGCAATAGCGGGATGTTCACGGCCGCCCGCGCCAGAACCAAATCGTCCAACGAGCCACCGAAATATTTTCCGTCCGTCAAAACGGACATACCACAAACGCCAGCATCTGCATAGCCCTTGGCCACATCCTGCACGTTCAAGTTTTGGTTGATGACCGATTTGGACGGAGATCGTCTCTTGTGTTCGGCAATGATGCCCGTATTGCTTTTTCGCAAAAGTGCCGCCAAGGAAGCCGAAGTATGTTCCATCATCACCGAAGCTTCCAGTTGGGAAATGGTGATCAAGGATTTTTTCAAATCGACCTCTTTGCGTTTATCGGCTACTATTTTGTCTAGTATGTTCATTTTTTAATCATTGTCCGAAGCCGGAAGTCCGAAGTCGGAAGTTCATTGTTGTCATTGGATGTTTTTTCGAAAGGCGACCATCATATTCATTAGATTGAATGCTTCTTCATATAGGGTATCAAAGCTTTCGGTTGGGATATATTTTCTTCTTTTGGCTTTATGTAAACAGGTGACAACTTCGGCCAAGGACCGAATGGCGTAACCAATGAATTTTTTAAATTCGGGATTGGTCTGTCCTGTTGAACCCTCGGAAATATTTAATGCAATGGAGTCAACTGCTCTTCTTAGTTGAGAACTGAGATTATATATTTCCTCTTTTGGAAAAAGTTGTGTTATTTCATTGATGACTTCGCCATAATCCATGGCTTTTTGCCAAACAATGATTTTTTCGAACTTAAATTTTGATTCTATCATAGACAGTTGAATGATATTCATTTTTGTTAATCAACCCCTGATTCGAGTTCAAACTCCCGACTCCCGACTTCCGACTTCTGACTCCCGACCTATTGGGACAAAGATTGTAACTTCTTCAACGCCTCCAATCC
Organism: Flagellimonas baculiformis; assembly: GCF_033441575.1. Classification (NCBI taxonomy): domain Bacteria; kingdom Pseudomonadati; phylum Bacteroidota; class Flavobacteriia; order Flavobacteriales; family Flavobacteriaceae; genus Flagellimonas; species Flagellimonas baculiformis. The sequence continues at coordinate 37,655 of NZ_JAUZVW010000005.1, read as the reverse complement.
TTTTCCACTCAAAAGGGATTCCTTGGCCTTTTCAAAACCTTCTTTTGGGGTGATGCCCTTCACAGTGGCAATGGCAATGCCTGCATTGGCACAGACGACATTGTTTTGGGCCTCGGTACCTTTTCCATGCAATACATCCAAGAATATTTGGGCCGACTCCGAAATGTCCTCACCACCTGTTATTTCAGCCTGTGAAATCTTGGAAACGCCAAAATCAGCTGGGGTCAACATGGCCTCGGAGTTGTTAGAAATGGTCTTGGTGTCGCCCGTCAACGAGATTTCATCATAACCGTCCAAGGCGTGCAAAACCGTGAATTTTTTGTCAGTATTTTGATATAGGTAGCCATACATTCGGGCCAATTCCAAATTGAACACGCCCACCATCTGATTTTTGGGAAAAGCAGGATTTACCATCGGCCCCAACATATTGAAAAAGGTCTTTACAGCCAGTTCCCTTCGGATGGGCCCCACATTCTTCATGGCAGGGTGGAAGAGGGGGGCGTGCAACACACAAATACCTGCTTCGTCGATTGACTTTTTCAGAAAATCAGCATCATTACTGAATTTGATGCCCAAAAATTCCATCACATTGCTGCTACCACATTTGGAGGAAACCCCATAGTTGCCGTGTTTGGTCACGGGAATTCCTGCCCCGGCCGTTACAAATGATGCCAAAGTGGAAATGTTGAAGGTGTCCTTACCATCTCCTCCGGTGCCACATAGGTCAATGGGATTGTAATCGGATAGGTCCACCGCCAAGCAAAGGTCCAAAAGGGCATCACGAAAACCTTCGAGTTCTTCAATGGTGACACTCCGCATCATGTACACGGTAAGGAATGCGGCTATTTGCGAGGGGTTGTAATCGCCTTTTGCAATGTTCACCAATACCTGTTTGGCCTCTTCCTTGGGCAGTATTTCGTGATTGATCAGTTTGTTTAATGTCTCTTTCATTTCTGTGTTTTGTCTTTTCACATGGATGCTGAGCGGAGTCGAAGCATGATGTGGAATCATTTTATTCAAATTGTATGTTTGGATTCCTGCTTTCCCATCGACTACGCTCAGGGTACCGCAGGAATTACATATTGCTAGCTATCCAGCCAATTTTTAAGCATTTGTTTTCCCTCAGGTGTCAAGACAGATTCCGGGTGGAATTGTACTGCAGTGACATCATATTCTTTATGACGAAGCGACATGATCTGTCCGTTTTCATCCACTGAGGTAATTTCCAATACTTCGGGCACATTAGTATCCACCACCCAAGAGTGATATCTTCCCACCTGAAGATTTTTGGGCAATCCCTTGAAAATGGGGTCGTCCTTGGTCACGGTGATGGTAGTGGCCACTCCATGGTACACCTTGTCGAGGTTTATCAAAGTTCCGCCAAAAACTTCGCCAATGGCCTGAAGTCCCAGGCAGACGCCAAAAATGCGTTTGGTGGGAGCATATTTTTTGATGATGTCCTTCAACAGTCCGGCTTCATCGGGAATGCCCGGCCCAGGGGACAAAACAATATATTCAAACGGCTCCACTTCGTCCAAAGTGAGCTGGTCGTTCCGTTTTACAGTGACCTCACAATCCAAATCTTCCAGATAGTGCACCAAATTATAGGTGAAGCTATCGTAATTGTCTATCATTAAAATCTTTCTTCCCATGGTCAGATCGTTTCGGCAATTTCAAGGGCCTTGTTCAAAGCGCCCAGTTTGTTATAGGTTTCCTGTAGTTCGTCCTCGGCCTTGGATGCGGCCACCAATCCGGCCCCTGCCTGATAGTGCAGTTCGTGGTTTTTGCTCAAAAAGGTCCGGATCATGATGGCGTGGTTAAAGTTGCCCTCAAAATCCATGAACCCGATGGCACCACCATAATAGGATCGGCTGGTTTTTTCATATTTTTCTATGAGTTGCATGGCCATATGTTTGGGTGCACCGCTCAAGGTTCCGGCAGGGAAGGTGTCAGCCACCACTTTCATGGTACTGATGTCCTTCTTTTTTTGCCCGGTCACTTTGGACACCAAATGGATCACATGCGAGAAGTATTGCACTTCTCGGTAGGTTTCCACGTTCACGGTGTTGCCATTTCGGCTGAGGTCGTTTCGGGCCAGATCTACCAACATCACGTGTTCGCTGTTTTCCTTATCGTCCTGGGCCAGTTTTTTGGCAAGTTCGGCATCCTTTTCATCATTCCCGGTACGTTTGTAGGTGCCGGCAATCGGATGGATCTCCGCTTTGCCTTCCTTTACGACCAATTGCGCCTCGGGCGAGCTTCCAAAAATCTTGAAGTTACCGTAATCAAAATAGAACAGGTAAGGGGAGGGGTTGATGGAACGTAGCGCACGGTACACATTGAATTCATCCCCTTTGAACTTTTGGGTGAACCTTCGGGAAAGCACCAATTGGAACACATCGCCACGCTGACAGTGCTTTTTGGCGAGTTCCACATGCTCCATATACTCTTCGTCCTTCAAATTGGATTTGGGTTCCCCTTCCTTATTGAAATTATAGGAAGAAAAAGTGCGGACATTGAAAAGTTGTTCTATCTCGTCCACATTGCTCTCCGAACCGTAGCAGTGTGCGAACAGATAGGCCTCGTTCTTGAAATGGTTGATGGCAATGATGTTCTGGTACACCGCATAATAGATGTCGGGGATGTTGACGGAATCCTCTTTTTTTGAAATCTCCACATCCTCAAAATATCGGACCGCATCGTAGGCCATATAACCAAACAGGCCATTGTAGATAAACTTAAAGCCGTTTTGACTTACCGAAAATCGCTTGGCGAAGTTGTGGATGACCTCGGTCACATCGGTATTGGAATCAATGGCTGTTTCTTCTTTTTTGCCATCAGGGAATTGTTGCGTGATGGTCTCTTGCTCCACTTTGATGTAGGCAATGGGATTGCAGCAGATGTATGAGAAGCTGTTGTCGTTGGCATGGTAGTCGCTACTTTCCAGCAAAATGCTGTTCGGGAACTTGTCCCTGATCTTGAGATAGACACTCACCGGGGTAATGGTATCGGCCAAGATTTTTTTGTAATGTGTTTCTAAATTGTATTTCATAGGGTCCAAAAAAAGAAAAAGGCCTGTCGTGATGACAAGCCTCTTGTATGGTTATAATGGGGACTTAGCTCACGACGTTTTCCGTAAGTTCATCCACCACCAGTTATTTGCTATGTTGTTTTTCATTGCCTCAAATATAGGAATGAATTTTTAACGGGCAAACATTGTTTTGTGTAAAATCAAAATCCCGCCCAAGAATTTCCTGGACGGGATTTTCACACACTAAACCGGAGCTGATTACATCTGTAGATCAACTACCAAATCAAATTCGTCATAGATCAGTTTGTCCTTTGCGGTACCAATGATCCCAGAACCGTACTTCACATTGTAGTTGGTTCGGTCCACTTTCAAAGAAGCAGTGGCTTTGTCCCCATACACGGAAACATCAAAGGTCACGGGTTTGGTAATGCCTTTGATGGTAAGGTCACCAGTGACCGCATACGAGTTTTTACCGTTTGACTTCACTTTGGTGAACACCAATTTTGCAGTTGGGTGGGCTTCAATTCCGAAGAAATCATCAGAGCCCAAGTGACCGTCCAATTTGTTTTTGTAGTCACCTTCCAAGTCGGTAGTGTTGATGCTGGTCATGTCCACTACAAATTCACCACCTACCAATTTTTCGCCGTCAAACTGCAAAGCTCCTGATTGGAGGGAAATGGTGCCTGTGTGCGACCCACCTACTTTGTAGCCCTTCCAGGTTACGGTGCTTTCGGAAGTCTTCACTTCTTTGGTTTCTTTTTCGATTGGATTTGCAACTGCAGATGCTCCAAAAATGGTGATCAAGGTCAAACTTAAGATTGTCTTTTTCATGATTGTTTTAAAATTTCTGTTTTTAATAGTTATGGATTTATATAAGGGTAAATAATTCTTCTTTCGATTTTCTCACTTTGGGGAGATGTTGGGTGGCATCTTTCTCGGAGCGGTACCCAATGGCCAGTACCACCGCGGCATTAAGGTTCTTCTCTTCCAGCCCCAAGATCTCATTGTACTTTTCGGGCTCAAATCCTTCCATGGGGCAGGTGTCTATTTTCAGTTCGGCAGCGGCCTGCATCAGGTTGCCAAAGGCAATGTACGCTTGCTTGGCGGTCCAAGTGTCCTTGGCATCAAGGGGAAGCGAAACCAATTTTGACTTCATGAAATCCGAGTATCCCTTAAGGTTTTCGGCAGGGATGTTTCTGGTGGAGCTGGTGTTTTCAATGAAATCATCCACCAGTTCCTCTCCAAAATCTTTGGCATTGGCAAAGACGATGATGTGGGATGCATCTGTGATCTGCGACTGCCCCCATGAGGCAGGCCTCAATTTTTCTTTGGTCTCTTGGTCCGAAATCACAAAAATGTGATAAGGTTGCAATCCGTAGGAAGAAGCACTCAAACGGGTCGCTTCCAAAAGGGTTTCCAAATCTTGGTCCGACACTTTTTTGGTGGCGTCGAATTTTTTGGTGGCATAACGCCAGGTTCTATGTTCTAATACGCTGTTCATTATATTTAAAATTTATCCAATAGGTGATTTAATTGTTCCAATTCCTCTTTGCTGAAATTTTTCACAAGATCGTTCTCCGCTTCAGCAACGGCTTTGTCCATTTTTGAAAGAGACTCCAGACCCGATGCGGTGATCACGATCTCTACCTTTCGCCTGTTCGATGGGCAAACCGATCGGTCCACAAAACCTTTAGCCAAAAGTTTGTCCACCAAGCGGGTCGTGTTGCTCATTTTGGCCACCATCCGCTCGTTCAGAGTGGAAAGATTGGCGGGTTTGCCCTGTTGGCCCCTCAAGATCCGAAGCACATTGAACTGCTGCATGGAAATCTCAAAAGGTTTCAACGCATTGGCAAAGGCTTCGTTGTTCTTGTTTTGGACCAAAGCCATGTGGATGATGGTCCTGGTTTCCAAGGGCAACTTTTGGTTTGTCTTTATGATTTCCTCCACATTCATGTACAAACAATATTTGTATATACAAATATATGTCGATCTTTTGGTTTGTACCTTACTTTTAACAGATAAATTTTTGTTAAAAGGAATTGAAGGGATGGCCCATTGGTTAATTTTATAGTTGTAAATGACAGTAAATGAATAGGTTATTGGTTTTATTTTTGATGGTGACCCTGATGGTGGGATGTGGGGATGGTAAAAAGCCAAAAGATGTGGCTGACAACCAAGAAGTTGCCGTGGAATCCCAAAATGAAGAAAAGGTCGCCTTTGCCGTCTATGATTTTGAAGGGCTGGAGCCGTTGCTCCATAAAGAAGATGATCAGACCTACATCATCAATTTTTGGGCCACTTGGTGCAAACCTTGCTTGGAGGAACTTCCCCATTTTGAGCGCATCAGGGAGGAGCAAAAGGAAAATAAAGTCAAAGTGATACTCGTAAGCCTTGATATGCCGCATATGTGGAAATCGCGATTGGAGCCTTATGTAAAAAATAAAAGGATACGATCGGAAGTGGTGATCTTGGACGACCCCAAACAAAATGAGTGGATTCCCAAAGTGGACAAAGAGTGGGGCGGTGGCATTCCCGCTACCTTAATATATAATAAGGAGAAACGACAATTTTTTGAAAAGGGCTTTACGTATGAGGAGCTCAACGAAGCATTGAACAAATTCACCAAATAAAGACGACTATGAAAACAAAACGGATATTCGGATTTTTCGCATTGCTGCTCATTTTTGGAGCATCGTTTGCCATGGGAATAAGTGCTGCCAAAGACCACATTGTGGACGATGGTTATGGAATAGGCGATATTGCCGCGGATTTTACACTGAAAAATGTGGATGGCAAGATGGTATCTTTGTCCGACTATGCCAATGCCAAGGGCTTTTTGGTCATTTTTACCTGTAATACCTGCCCGTATGCGAAGGCCTATGAAGATCGTATCATCGCATTGGACAAGAAATACAAGTCACAAGGTGTGCCTGTGATTGCCATCAACCCCAATACGAAATCAGGGGATGGTTTTGCCGAAATGCAGGAAAGGGCCAGGGAAAAAGGATTTGCCTACCCCTATCTTCACGATGAGGGACAAAAAGTATATCCACAATACGGGGCCACCAAAACCCCTCATGTATTCTTGTTGGAAAAGACACAGAAAGGAAATGTGGTGCGCTACATCGGTGCCATCGATGACAATTACCAAGATGCATCGCAGGTGGATGAAAAGTTTGTGGAAAACGCGGTGGATGCGATGTTGGCCGGAAAAGAAATAGATCCCAGCTCCACAAAAGCCATCGGATGGGGTATCAAGTAAAGGGACGGTTCAAAATAAAACACCTGAAAATCCGGAGTAACGCTTCGGATTTTTATTTTTGCAAGAGATAAAAACAGCATACTATGTCAGATCTATCACAAGAGGAATGGGCGGAGCAGCTCGAAAATGATGATAACGCCTTCATATTGGATGTGCGTACCCCCGAGGAAGTGGAAGAAGGGTATATCCCCGGAGCCACCAACATCGATATCTATTTGGGGCAGAAGTTTCTGGATGAACTGGAAAAACTGGACAAGTCCAAAAACTATTATGTGTATTGTAGATCGGGCAACCGAAGTGGGCAGGCCTGTGCCATCATGAACAGTATAGGAATAGAAAATGCATACAACCTGGAAGGCGGCTTTATGAACTGGGAAGGCGAAGTGGCAGAGTAGACCTCCATTCATCCCAAATCGATGCGAGAAGACCTACTACATTTTATTTGGAGGCACAACAAGCTTCCAAAGAATGGGCTATGCGCTGGGAACAACGGGAATGTGGCCATCAAGGCCGCAGGAACCCAAAATCCCTATGCAGGTCCCGACTTTTTCAATGCCCAAGTGGAGATCAATGGCCAGCTTTGGGCAGGCAATGTGGAAATGCACATCAAATCATCCGATTGGTATGCACACCACCATGAAACAGATGAAAATTATGACAGCGTCATCCTCCATGTGGTTTGGGAAGATGACGTTGCCGTTTTTAGGAAGGACGGTTCCCAGATTCCCGCCTTGGAGCTGGGCCGATATGTGCCGGAGCAACTTCTGGTGGCTTACAGGGAGCTTATGGAAAACTCCAAGCCCGGCTTCATCAATTGTGAAAAGGATTTTGGGACCATCGATCCTTTTTTGGTCGAAAGTTGGTTGCACCGATTGTACATCGAACGGTTGGAACACAAATCCGAACTTATACTCGACCTGTTGAAAAAGTCGAACAACGATTGGGAAGCGGTCCTCTTTATGATGTTGGCCAAGAATTTTGGATCCAAGGTGAACGGTCCCTTCTTTTTGGAACGGGCACAACAATTGGATTTTTCCATTGTCAGAAAGACCGGCAACGAACCTTTTCAAATGGAAAGCTTGCTGTTCGGACATTTTGGGCTTCTGGATGAGAAGGATTGTACGGATGCATATTACCTACAGCTCCAAAAGGAGTACAATTACCTCTCCAGAAAATACGATTTGCCCATTCGAACAGGGAAACCTGAATTTTTTGGTCTCCGGCCGCCCAATTTTCCCACCCTTCGGGTTTCGCAATTGGCCCACCTGTACCATGGTAGGCAGGGCCTATTCTCAGAACTGATGACCAGCCTTTCCTTGAAGGATGTCCATCGCATTTTTGATGTGGGGGCCAGCCCGTATTGGCATGACCATTTTACCTTTGGGAAGACATCCCGGAAAAGTGCAAAGAAACTTTCGAAAAAATTCATCGACCTTTTGGTCATCAATACCCTTGTGCCGCTCAAGTTCTGCTATGGCAAGCAATTGGGGAAAGATTGGAACGAAGAACTGCTCATCTTGGTGGCAGAAGTGGAAAAAGAAAGCAACTCCATCATTGGAAATTTTGAAAGACTGGGGGCAAAGGCCAAGAATGCTTTGGAAACCCAGGCCCAATTGGAACTGTACACAAATTATTGCGCCAAGAATAAATGTCTGCAGTGCAGTTTGGGCACCCAATTATTGAACAGAAATACCTAATTTTGAGCATGTCTTTGTTCTATAACACCCTCTATTATTTCCAGAAACGGGGCTTCGAGGTCTGTAGGCGCATAGCCGAGCGATTGGGCATCCGTGCCAGGGTGGTGCGTACCAGTTTCATCTATCTGACCTTTGTGACCTTGGGCTTTGGTTTTGCACTCTATCTTTTCATCGCCTTTTGGCTCCGCATCAAGGATTTGGTCTATACAAAAAGAACTTCTGTTTTTGATCTCTAACCATTTTGAGAACCATCGTATTACCTATTCTAACCAAGATTCCGGCATCATTTGTGCTTACAAGGGCAAGGAAATAATATCTGGTTTTTGATGTTAATACAAAATTTTCCAGATAGCATAGTTAAAAAAACATAAAATTTGATAGCGTTAAATTTTTTTTGGATATTGCTGCCTTTACCATACCAAAAACTAACTAATACCAACATATGAAGTATTTTCTTACTCTAATGTCTTTTTTCGCCCTGTCCATGGGCTTTTCACAGGAGTTGACCGTTGAGGGCAAGACCTACAATGTCTCCAAAAACATCAATGATGGGGCCATAGAACTTGAAGTGAGCGGAGGGGTTGAGCCTTATACCTATAAATGGAGCAACCAAAGTACACCGCTGACCTCGAAAAGGGCTCAAGGCCTTGTGGAAGGGATACCATATAGTGTTGTGGTGACCGACGCGGCCGGAAATTCCGTGACAAAGGAATTTGAGATCAAGTCAGAGTCGATCACCGAAATTTTTAATGGAACCATGACCCCGGCAGTAAGCGCTTTGGGGTCTGTTCTTTTTTGGGACCCTTTTGCGGCCATCGGAATCTATGATCCTGTGGCCTATGCAGATGTCAAGTTGATCGGGGTGCCCGATTGGAGCAACGAGACCCAGGACAAGTTTGTGATGAAGGAATGGCTCAAGGCCGATGGACAAAATGTTACCGTTGGGGATGACATTGCCATCATCACCAGTAACAAGAACGGGGACATCACCATCAAGGCCACCGCCAAGGGAAAACTCCATCACAAAGTGAAGGAAGGAAAGGTGATATACAATTCCGAGAACCAGGAACATGTCATCGAGCAAGGGGCGCATTATTTTGCGGAAGTGGAGTATGAGCAGCCTATTGCCATGATCCATCCCAATGGAGATCCCATTATAAAAGGTATCCCGTTTATCGTGATATGGTTGGTACTTGGAGCGTTGTTCTTCACCATCCGTATGGGTTTTATCAACATTCGTGGGTTTAGGCACTCCATTGATTTGGCCAAAGGAAAATATGATGACCCGGATGCACCTGGGCAAGTGACCCACTTCCAAGCTTTGGCCACTGCCGTTTCCGGTACCGTGGGCCTTGGAAACATCGCAGGAGTTGCCGTGGCAGTATCCCTAGGAGGTGCAGGGGCCACTTTCTGGATGATCGTTTGTGGATTGTTGGGTATGTCCTCCAAGTTTGTGGAGTGTACCCTCGGGGTCAAATACCGTGACATATTGCCTGATGGCCGTGTGTTCGGTGGCCCGATGAATTATTTGCGCTACGGTCTTGAAAAAAGAAACATGAAAGGCTTTGGAAAGGTGTTGGCAGGTGTTTTTGCCGTGCTGGCCATCGGTGCCTCTTTTGGAGGAGGGAACATGTTCCAGGCCAACCAATCCTTTGAGCAATTGGCAGGGCAGTTCCCCGTTTTGGCGGGCAACGGATTCTGGTTTGGTGTCATTACCGCAATTTTGGTCGGAGTGGTCATCATCGGTGGGATCAGTAGCATTGCCAAGGTAACGGGCAAGATAGTGCCCATCATGGCATCGATATACATTGTGGCGGCCCTTGCCGTCATCATCATGAACATACAGAATATTGGTCCGGCATTTTCCGCCATAGTTGATGGAGCGTTCAGTCCTTCGGCGTTGAAAGGTGGAATTCTGGGCGTATTGGTCATCGGTTTCCAAAGAGCAGCCTTTTCCAATGAGGCAGGGGTCGGTTCCGCAGCCATTGCCCACAGTACGGCCAAAACGAACAATCCGCCATCCGAAGGTTTTGTGGCCTTGTTGGAGCCTTTCATAGACACGGTGGTCGTGTGTACACTGACTGCATTGGTATTGATCTTTACCGGAATGCACGAAGTGGAAGGCATGGCAGGGGCCCAGTTGACATCTGACGCCTTCGGAAGCCAGATTTCTTGGTTCCCTTACATATTGGCCTTGGCAGTGTTTCTTTTTGCCTTCTCCACCATGATTTCATGGTCCTACTATGGAATGAGGGCTTGGACGTATCTGTTCGGCAAGAGCAAACGTTCCGAAATGATCTATAAAATGTTGTTCTTGGTGTTTGTGGTCGTGGGAGCTTCCGTAAGTTTGGGGGCCGTATTGGATTTTTCCGATATGATGATCTTGGCCATGTCCTTCCCGAACATCATAGGATTGTATATCATGTCCGGTGAGGTAAGAAAAGATCTGGACAGCTATGTACAAAAATTGAAATCCAACCAGCTTTTCAAAAAATTGAAGAGCTAAGCATTGGCTTGAAATAATCATGAGACTATCCCACTTTAAGTTCAACAAACAGGAACGGAGTGGGATTTTCTTTTTATTGCTTCTTGTGGCACTGCTACAGGGAGTTTATTTTTTTGTTAAGTCAAAACCTTTTGGTGGTAGCCCAAAATTTAACGAGGATGTCTTGGCCTTGGCCCAATTGGACAGTTTGAGAAATGTTGTTCTAAGCGATTCTTTGAGACTGCTTCCTTTCAACCCCAACTATATTAGTGATTACAAGGGATATGTTCTTGGGTTGTCCACGGACGAACTGGACCGATTGTTTGCTTTCCGGAAGCAGGGAAAATATGTGAATTCCGCAGCGGATTTTCAAGAAGTGACCCAAATATCCGATTCTCTTCTGGAAACCATCTCCCCCTATTTCAAATTCCCCGAATGGCGACAAAGGGAAACTGTAAAACCTCCCCAGATGGAGAAGGTAGTTGCGCCAAAGGACCTGAACCTTGCCACCAAGGAAGAATTGATGCAGGTGAACGGCATCGGGGAAAAGCTATCGGACAGGATCATCAATTTTAGGGAGAGGCTCGGCGGATTTTTGGTGAACGAGCAGTTGTATGATGTGTACGGGTTAGAGCCGGAAGTCGTAAAAAGGGCATTGGCCAGCTTTCAGGTGTTGGACCCGCCAACTGTGACCAAGGTCAACATCAACACGGCTTCGGCGGAGGAACTTTCAGCTTTGCTGTACATCAATCGTGACCTGGCAAGGGAAATTGTATCATATAGGGAAGGCAATGGAGCCTTTTCAACTTTGGACGAATTAAGAAACGTTAAGACGTTTCCAAAGGAAAGGATTGATAGAATTAAGCTATATTTGACCCTATAAAAAAATTGCACGAATGGTTACGGAAACTATATCCATGATGAACTTTGATTATTCAGAGACCCAAAAAATGGTAGCTGAATCTGCACGGGATTTTGCCCAGCAATACATTCTTCCCCATGTGATGGAATGGGACGAGGCACAGACCTTTCCCGTGGAAGTCTTCAAAAAGGCCGGGGAGTTTGGCTTTATGGGAATTTTGGTGCCAGAGGAACTGGGAGGTTCCGGATTGGGCTATCATGAATATATTGCCATTTTGGAGGAAATTTCCAAGGTGGACCCCTCCATTGGACTTTCCGTGGCGGCACACAATTCGCTCTGCACCAACCATATCCTGTCTTTTGGCAACGAGGAGCAAAAACACCGTTGGATACCAAAATTGGCCAGTGCCGAATGGATTGGTGCCTGGGGGCTTACCGAACACAATACAGGGTCGGATGCAGGTGGAATGAACACAACGGCCGTGAAGGACGGAGACCATTGGGTGCTGAACGGAGCCAAGAACTTTATTACCCACGGTAAGAGCGGAGATATCGCCGTAGTGATCGCCAGAACAGGGGAGAAGGGGGACAGTCACGGGATGACGGCCTTTGTGATAGAAAAAGGCACTCCTGGTTTTACGAGTGGTAAAAAAGAAGACAAACTGGGCATGAGGGCCAGTGAAACGGCGGAACTTATCTTTTCCGATTGTAGGGTTCCCGATGCCAACCGTTTGGGCGAAGTGGGCGATGGCTTTGTACAGTCCATGAAAGTGTTGGACGGTGGCCGCATTTCCATAGGAGCTTTGTCGTTGGGCATTGCCAAAGGGGCCTACGAGGCCGCTTTGAAATATTCCAAGGAACGGGTACAGTTCGGAAAACCGATATGTGAGTTCCAGGGCATTTCCTTCAAGTTGGCGGATATGGCCACGGAAATAGAGGCTTCGGAACTGCTCTTGCACAAAGCGGCTTTCCTCAAGAACGAGGGCAGGCCCATGACCAAATGGAGTGCCATGTCCAAGATGTATGCTTCGGAAGTCTGTGTGAAAGCGGCCAATGAGGCTGTCCAGATCCATGGCGGGTATGGCTACACGAAAGACTTTCCGGTGGAAAAGTTTTACCGAGATGCAAAGCTGTGCACCATAGGTGAGGGAACCACCGAAATCCAAAAACTGGTGATCTCAAGAAATATTCTCAAGTAATTTGCACGGGAGAAATTAATAAATGTATATTTGCACTCCAAAATTCTAAAAGAAAGGAGGTTGTAGCCCATGTTGATAATACCAGTTAAAGAAGGAGAGAACATCGATAGAGCCCTGAAGCGTTTCAAGCGAAAGTTTGACAAAACGGGAACCATGCGCCAGTTGAGAAGCAGGCAGCAGTTCACCAAGCCTTCTGTAGAGCGTAGAGCTCAAATTCAGAAAGCGCAGTATATTCAAGGTCTTAGGGACCAAGAAGAAGTATAGGGTTCAACTGAACAATATATACCATCCCGTTCCATTTTGGAACGGGATTTTTTTGTTTTATATCTAGGGCCAATCGGATTTCGCTATTTTTGGAGTATGTCCGTACCGGCTTTCATATCGTATCTCAAACTGGAGAAGAACTACTCGCCACACACCACAAAGGCCTACGAGCGGGATATTGCTGAATTTTCCACCTTTTGTGAGGAACACCACGATACATCTTCCATAACCGATATAGGATACCCGCTGATCCGTAACTGGATCGTTTCCCTGTCCAATGGAGGAATGTCCAATAGGAGCATCAACAGAAAAATATCTTCCCTGCAGGCCTATTACAAATTTTTGATGAAGGTTGGGCAGGTCACCGTTTCACCTTTGGTGAAGCACCGGGCGCTCAAGACCGAGAAGAAGGTGGAAGTGCCCTTCTCGGAGCGTGAAATGGACACCATCCTTTCCGAAATACCCTTCCCGGATGACTTTGAGGGCACACGGGACAAACTCATCATAGAACTGTTATATACATCCGGGATGCGAAGGACGGAAATGGTGAACCTCAAAGTGAACGATGTGGACCTGAACAGGGGCACCCTAAAAGTACTAGGCAAAAGGAACAAGGAGCGCATCCTTCCGCTTTTGCCCTCTACGGTGGAGCTCATAAAGGGCTATTTGGGACGCCGTACCGAGGTGGAAAATGGCATGGGTTCCCCTTACTTTTTTTTAACAGAAAACGGTCTTAAAATTTACGAAACACTTGTTTATCGCATTATAAATAAGTATTTTAGTTTAGTGTCCCCCAAGGTGAAAAAGAGTCCGCACATACTGCGGCATACCTTTGCAACACACTTGCTGAACCGGGGGGCGGATTTGAATTCGGTCAAGGAATTATTGGGCCATTCAAGTTTGGCATCCACGCAGGTGTACACACACAATAGCATTGCCGAACTGAAGAAAGTTCATCAAAAGGCCCATCCCAGAAACAAGAAATAGACCTTTCTTGTATTGTTTAACACCGCTGCCGCTGGCAGTACTAAAAACTAAGTCCTATGAAGGTAAATGCACAATCGGTAAATTTTGTAGCTGATGGTAAGCTCATCGACTTTATCCAGAAAAGAATGGATAAGATGGAATTGTTCTATGACAGGGTCATTGATTCAGATGTCTTTTTGAAAGTGGACAACACTAGTGCGAAAGAGAACAAGATAGTGGAAATCATGGTTTCCGTGCCCAGGGATAAATTTATGGTGAAAAAACAGTGCAAGTCCTTTGAGGAAGCAGTGGATTCCGCCTGTAGTTCATTGGAAAGACAGTTGGTCAAACGAAAGGAGAAATTGAGGGCGAAGGCCTGATCAAAATTTTTGAAATTTTATTTTGATTAAAAGAAAATATCTCTACATTTGCAGTCCGTTAGAAATAGCGGACTTTTTTTGTGACCGAAAGAGGTACAAAATGCCGATATAGCTCAGTTGGCTAGAGCACGTGATTTGTAATCTCGGGGTCGTGGGTTCGAATCCCTCTATCGGCTCGTAAGTTACTGAAAATAAGGCGGGGAGATACTCAAGCGGCCAACGAGGACAGACTGTAAATCTGTTGGTTTTCACCTTCGCAGGTTCGAATCCTGCTCTCCCCACAGAAATTGTTCCAGCAACAATTGGTGAAAGGGGCGTTTTTTTGAAATATTGAAAATTTTGGGGATTGCCCCAAAAAAATGCGGGAGTAGCTCAGTTGGTAGAGCGTCAGCCTTCCAAGCTGAATGTCGCCGGTTCGAACCCGGTCTCCCGCTCTAGATTTGAAACTTTGGTTTCAAGAAGAAGGTTGAAGTTTTTGCGAGCTTGCTTGTGACTTTAAACTCTAAACCTGATTAACCCATAGGCCGGTGTAGCTCAGGGGTAGAGCGTTTCCTTGGTAAGGAAGAGGTCAGGGGTTCAAATCCCCTCATTGGCTCAAAACGATTTGTACACTAATATAAACTAAGAATTAAATTATTTTAAAATGGCAAAGGAAACTTTCGATCGTTCCAAACCCCACTTAAATATTGGTACCATTGGACACGTGGATCACGGTAAAACTACATTGACTGCCGCTATTACAACTGTATTGGCGAACGCAGGTCTTTCTGAGATGAGAAGCTTTGACTCCATCGACAATGCGCCAGAGGAGAAAGAAAGAGGTATTACTATCAATACTTCACACGTTGAGTATCAAACTGCTAACCGTCACTACGCCCACGTTGACTGTCCTGGTCACGCGGATTACGTAAAGAACATGGTTACCGGTGCTGCTCAGATGGACGGTGCCATCTTGGTTGTTGCTGCAACCGATGGTCCTATGCCACAAACCCGTGAGCACATCCTTTTGGGTCGTCAGGTAGGTATTCCACGTATCGTTGTTTTCTTGAACAAAGTTGACATGGTGGATGATGAGGAGCTTTTGGAGCTTGTTGAGATGGAAGTAAGGGAATTGCTTTCTTTCTACGAGTACGATGGTGACAACGGCCCTGTTATCGCTGGTTCTGCACTTGGTGCTTTGAACGGTGAGCAAAAATGGGTTGACACTGTAATGCAGTTGATGGATGCTGTTGACAGCTGGATCGAACTTCCTGAAAGGGATGTTGACAAGCCTTTCTTGATGCCTATCGAAGACGTGTTCACTATCACAGGTCGTGGTACTGTTGCAACAGGTCGTATCGAAACTGGTGTTGCCAACACAGGTGACCCTGTAGAGATCATCGGTATGGGAGCTGAGAAATTGACTTCCACTATCACTGGTGTTGAGATGTTCCGTAAGATTTTGGACAGAGGTGAAGCTGGTGACAACGTTGGTCTTCTTTTGAGAGGTATCGAAAAATCCGATATCAAAAGAGGTATGGTAATCTGTAAGCCAGGTTCCGTTAAGCCACACGCCAAATTCAAAGCTGAGGTCTATATCCTTAAGAAAGAAGAAGGTGGTCGCCACACTCCATTCCACAACAACTACCGTCCTCAGTTCTACGTTCGTACAACTGACGTAACAGGAAACATCAACCTTCCTGATGGAGTTGAAATGGTTATGCCAGGTGACAACTTGACAATCACTGTTGATTTGATCCAGCCTATCGCGTTGAACGTGGGTCTGCGTTTCGCTATCCGTGAGGGTGGTAGAACAGTAGGTGCTGGTCAGGTTACTGAGATCCTAGATTAATCATATATAAAAATATTGCACTAAAGGGTGTCCTGAGTTATCGGGATACCTTTCAGTGTAAATATAAACGGGTGTAGCTCAGTTGGTAGAGCACTGGTCTCCAAAACCAGGTGTCGGGAGTTCGAGTCTCTCCTCCCGTGCAAAAAAAACAAAAAGTGCTGTGAGGCGAGAAGTTTATCCCGAGCGGAGTCGAGGGAAGTCTCTCCTCCCGTGCAAAGGTAAAAGCATGATGACGGGATTGAAATCTCTCTGAAGTCTGTGCTGAGCACAGCCGAAACATGCAAGTTAATTCAAAGAAGATTATGATCACTTACATAAAAGAATCTTTCGAAGAGCTAAAGAACAATGTTACTTGGTTGGAAAAAGGTAAGGCCTCCAACCTGATGGTCATCGTGGCAGTTTTTTCAATCTTGTTCGCATTGGCCACTTGGGGAGTGGACTCCCTGTTCAGTAAGTTGATCAGATTGTATTTTGAAAAATTAATAGGATAACGATCGGTATGTCTGAGGTTCTGGAGAAAAAATGGTATGTGGTAAGAGCGGTCAGTGGTCAGGAAAACAAGATCAAGGGCTATATTGAAACAGAGGTGGAGCGAAATGGTTTTGGCGATTACCTTGAAGAAGTTCTTGTGCCTACCGAAAAAGTCGTACAGATCAGAAACGGAAAGAAGATCAACAAGGAAAGGGTTTACTTTCCAGGTTATATCATGATAAAGGCCAATTTAGGTGGTGAAATGGTGCACATTATCCGTTCCATTACCAACGTGATCGGCTTTTTGGGAGAAACCAAAGGAGGTGATCCCGTGCCTTTGCGAAAATCAGAGGTGAACCGTATGTTGGGGAAAGTGGACGAGTTGGCCGTCAATACGGACAACGTATCTATTCCATTTGTGTTGGGTGAAACGGTGAAGGTTATTGATGGACCTTTCAATGGATTCAATGGAACTGTTGAAAAAATCAATGAAGAAAAGCGTAAGCTGGAAGTGATGGTGAAGATTTTCGGAAGAAAGACACCATTGGAGCTCAGCTATATGCAAGTAGAAAAAGTATAACAAGAGCTGTTACATAGATAAAGCTGTGTTGCTTCCAATTGACACAACTTTAAATTTAATTAGAAACAATGGCAAAAGAAGTAAGTAAGGTAGTTAAATTACAAGTTAGGGGAGGTGCTGCGAACCCATCGCCACCGGTTGGACCCGCCTTAGGTGCTGCTGGTGTTAACATCATGGAGTTCTGCAAGCAGTTCAATGCTCGTACGCAGGACAAACAGGGCAAGGTATTGCCTGTTGTTATCACCGTCTACATGGACAAATCTTTCGAGTTTGTCGTAAAAACACCACCTGCGGCAGTTCAATTGATGGAAGCAGCTAAGATTAAAAAAGGATCGGGCGAACCTAACAGGGTCAAGAACGGTACCGTATCATGGGACCAAGTGAAGACCATTGCAGAGGACAAAATGGCGGATTTGAACGCATTCACCATCGAATCTGCAATGAGCATGGTAGCAGGTACTGCCAGATCAATGGGCCTCAAAGTATCGGGTACCTAACCTTTTTAAAATCTCAAAGCAATTTATAAATGGCAAGATTGACGAAAAAGCAAAAAGAAGCCCAGGCCAAAATAGAGAAGAACAAACTCTATTCATTGGAAGAGGCATCAGCTTTGGTAAAAGAAATAACCAATGTAAAATTTGACGCTTCCATTGATATTGCAGTTCGTTTGGGTGTAGATCCACGAAAAGCAAACCAAATGGTGCGTGGCGTGGTTACCCTTCCCCACGGGACTGGTAAGGACGTAAAAGTTTTGGCATTGGTGACCCCGGACAAAGAAGCGGAAGCTAAAGAAGCTGGCGCTGATTTTGTAGGGTTGGACGATTATTTGGATAAGATCAAAGGCGGTTGGACCGATGTGGATGTGATCATCACCATGCCAAGCGTTATGGGTAAATTGGGTCCATTGGGTCGCGTATTGGGACCTAGGGGATTGATGCCCAATCCAAAAACAGGAACTGTGACCATGGAGGTTGGTAAGGCCGTTTCCGAAGTGAAGGCCGGTAAAATCGACTTCAAAGTAGATAAGACCGGAATTGTACATGCTGCAATCGGTAAGGCATCTTTCCCAGCGGACAAGATCGCTGGCAACGCCAAGGAATTGATCGATACTTTGGTGAAATTGAAGCCTTCCGCAGCAAAAGGAGTGTACATGAAGAGCATCTACTTGTCCAGCACCATGAGTCCCAGTGTTCAATTGGATCCAAAAGCAGTAGTTTAATTAGCTGGTAGTTCAATATTTTAACTATGACAAGAGAAGAAAAAGCAATCGTAATAGAAGATTTGACTGCACAGTTGGCCGAGAGCGCTAATATCTATTTGGCGGATATCTCCGGATTGGACGCTGTTGCCACTTCCAACCTAAGAAGGGCATGTTTCAAGGCGAACATTAAACTTGCGGTGGTCAAGAACACCTTGCTTGCAAAAGCAATGGAAGCCTCTGATAAGGAATTTGGTGAACTTCCCACCGTGTTGAAAGGCAATACATCTTTGATGTTGTCCGAAACAGGGAACGCACCTGCGAAACTTATCAAGGACTTTAGGAAAAAATCAGATAAACCTTTGTTGAAAGGAGCTTTTATAGCTGAGGCGATCTACGTTGGAGACGAGAACCTTGAGGCACTTGTGAACATCAAGTCCAAAGAAGAGGTCATCGGGGATATCATCGGATTGTTGCAGTCTCCTGCCAAGAACGTTATCTCTGGACTTAAGTCCGGTGGTGGCAAACTGGCTGGAATCCTCAAGACATTATCTGAGAAATAATTCGCGCACAATAAACTAAGTATATTTTTAAAATTTTATTAAACGATAGAAAAATGGCAGATTTAAAAGATTTTGCAGAACAGTTGGTAAACCTTACAGTAAAAGAGGTAAATGAATTGGCCGACATCCTTAAGAACGAATACGGTATCGAGCCTGCTGCTGCTGCAGTAGCTGTTGCTGCTGGCGGTGCCGCTGGTGGTGATGCTGAGGCCGCTGAGGAAAAAACCGAATTTGATGTGATCCTTAAGGCAGCCGGTGCCTCTAAATTGGCAGTGGTTAAATTGGTCAAAGAATTGACTGGTCTTGGATTGAAAGAAGCTAAGGACATCGTTGACAGCGCACCTAAAGCTGTTAAGGAAGGAATTTCTAAAGACGAAGCCGAAGGCATCAAAAAATCATTGGAAGAAGCAGGAGCAGAAGTTGAGCTTAAATAATAGCTTTTCCCATATAAGTTTGGTTAAGGTCTTTCCATTTTTTGGTTAGACCTTAGCCTATTTTAATAAGGAGTGTATAAAGCCGTACACCGACCCCACATAGTATTCACGTTCAAAATTTGTCCATAGATGTTCACAAACACTATTGAAAGAGTTAATTTCGCATCCGCTAAGAACATACCGGAATACCCGGATTTCTTGGACATTCAGATAAAATCGTTTCAGGATTTCTTCCAATTAGAAACTAAATCTGACGAAAGAGGGAACGAAGGTCTCTACAACACCTTCATGGAGAATTTTCCAATCACCGATACCAGAAACCAGTTTGTGCTTGAGTTTTTGGATTACTTCATAGATCCACCCCGCTATTCCATCCAAGAATGTATAGAGCGTGGACTTACCTATAGCGTACCCCTAAAGGCGCGTTTAAAATTATATTGTACCGATCCTGAGCACGAGGATTTTGAGACCATCGTGCAGGATGTGTACTTGGGCACCATCCCCTACATGACCCCCAGTGGAACGTTTGTGATCAACGGGGCCGAAAGAGTAGTGGTTTCCCAGTTGCACCGATCTCCAGGGGTTTTCTTCGGACAGTCGTTCCACGCCAACGGAACCAAACTGTACTCCGCAAGGGTAATTCCGTTCAAGGGGTCTTGGATCGAGTTCGCTACCGATATCAACGGCGTGATGTATGCCTATATCGATCGAAAGAAAAAATTACCTGTGACCACCCTTTTCCGTGCCATTGGCTTCGAAAGGGACAAGGACATCCTTGAAATCTTCGACCTCTCGGAAGAAGTAAAAGTTTCCAAGGCTGGATTGAAGAAGGTATTGGGCCGTAAACTGGCCGCTAGGGTGCTGAACACATGGCATGAGGATTTCGTGGACGAAGATACTGGAGAAGTAGTGTCCATCGAGCGTAACGAGATCATCCTAGATCGTGATACCATTTTGGAAAAAGAGCATATCGATGAGATCATTGATGCCGATGTGAAGACCATTCTGCTTCACAAGGAGAACAATGCGCAGTCCGATTATGCCATCATCCACAATACATTGCAAAAAGACCCTACCAACTCTGAAAAAGAAGCGGTAGAGCACATCTATAGACAATTGCGTAATGCCGAGCCGCCCGATGAGGAGACCGCTCGTGGTATTATCGAGAAATTGTTCTTCTCCGATCAGCGTTACTCCTTGGGAGAGGTTGGTCGTTACCGAATGAACAAGAAATTGGGCTTGGACATCGGTATGGACAAAGAAGTCCTTACCAAAGAAGATATCATCACGATCATCAAGTATTTGATCGAGTTGATCAACTCCAAGGCTGAGATTGATGATATCGACCACTTGTCCAACCGTCGTGTTCGTACCGTTGGAGAGCAATTGTCCCAACAGTTTGGTGTAGGTTTGGCCCGTATGGCCCGTACCATCCGTGAGCGTATGAACGTTCGTGACAACGAAGTGTTCACCCCGATCGATTTGATCAATGCGAAGACCTTGTCATCCGTGATCAACTCTTTCTTCGGGACCAACCAGTTGTCCCAGTTCATGGACCAGACCAACCCGTTGGCAGAGATTACACACAAGAGAAGATTGTCAGCCCTAGGACCAGGTGGTCTTTCCCGTGAAAGAGCCGGATTCGAGGTGCGTGACGTTCACTATACCCACTACGGAAGATTGTGTCCGATCGAGACACCTGAAGGACCGAACATTGGTTTGATCTCCTCACTTTCCGTATTTGCAAAAGTGAACAGCATGGGCTTCTTGGAAACCCCATACCGTAAAGTTGTTGATGGTAAGGTCGATGTGAAAGAACACATCTACCTGAGTGCAGAGGAAGAAGAAGGTATGAAGATCGCCCAAGCCAATATTCCATTGAAAGACGATGGAACCATTGACAGGGAGAAGGTCATCGCCCGTGATGAAGGGGATTTCCCAGTGGTAGACCCAGTGGAGATCAACTACACCGACGTTGCCCCGAACCAGATTGCATCCATCTCCGCATCCTTGATCCCATTCTTGGAGCATGATGATGCGAACCGTGCCTTGATGGGATCCAACATGATGCGCCAGGCCGTACCATTGTTGCGTCCAGAATCCCCAATCGTGGGTACCGGTCTTGAAAGACAGGTGGCTACCGATTCCAGGGTATTGATCAATGCAGAGGGAGATGGTGTTGTGGAATATGTGGATGCACAGAAGATCACCATCAAATATGACAGAACCGAGGAAGAGCGCTTGGTAAGCTTCGAAGAAGACTCCAAGACCTACGAATTGGTGAAATTCAGAAAGACCAACCAAGGTACCAGCATCAACTTGAAACCCATCGTAAGAAAAGGGGACAAGGTGAAAAAAGGACAGGTACTTTGTGAAGGATATGCTACCGAAAAAGGGGAATTGGCCTTGGGTAGGAACATGAAGGTTGCCTTCATGCCTTGGAAAGGGTACAACTTCGAGGATGCGATCGTGATCTCTGAAAAAGTGGTTCGCGAGGATATCTTTACTTCGGTGCATATCGATGAGTATGCGTTGGAAGTAAGGGATACCAAATTGGGAGCAGAGGAATTGACCAATGACATCCCCAACGTATCCGAAGAGGCCACTAGGGATTTGGACGAGTACGGTATGATCCGTATCGGTGCCGAAGTAAAACCTGGTGATATCTTGATCGGTAAGATCACTCCAAAAGGAGAATCCGATCCTACACCAGAGGAAAAACTGTTGCGTGCCATTTTTGGTGACAAGGCAGGAGATGTGAAGGATGCTTCCTTGAAGGCATCACCATCTTTGAGAGGTGTGGTCATCGACAAGAAACTCTTCTCACGTTCCATCAAGGACAAGAGAAAACGTTCCGAGGATAAAGAAGCGATCTCTAGGTTGGAAATGGACTACGAAGTGAAGTTCCAACAACTGAAAGATGTGCTGATCGAGAAATTGTTCGGTCTGGTCAATGGAAAGACATCGCAAGGTGTCATCAACGATTTGGGTGAAGAAGTACTTCCAAAAGGAAAGAAATACACCATCAAGATGTTGAACGCCGTTGACGATTTCGCCCACTTGGTAGGAGGCAGCTGGACAACCGATGAGGATACCAATGCTTTGGTGGCCGATCTGTTGCACAACTACAAGATCAAGTTGAACGACATCCAAGGAAACCTGAGAAGGGACAAGTTCACCATCTCCGTAGGGGATGAGCTTCCAGCAGGTATCATGAAGTTGGCCAAAGTGTATATCGCCAAGAAACGTAAGTTGAAAGTAGGTGATAAAATGGCAGGACGTCACGGTAACAAAGGTATCGTTGCCCGTATCGTTCGTCAAGAGGACATGCCTTTCTTGGAAGACGGAACCCCTGTGGACATTGTGTTGAACCCACTGGGTGTACCTTCAAGGATGAACATTGGTCAGATCTATGAGACCGTTTTAGGTTGGGCAGGACAGAAATTAGGCCAAAAATATGGCACCCCGATTTTTGACGGAGCTACCTTGGACGATATCAACGAGCTTACCGACAAGGCAGGTATTCCAAGATTTGGACACACCTATCTCTATGACGGTGGAACCGGTCAGCGTTTTGACCAACCAGCTACTGTTGGTGTGATCTACATGCTGAAATTGGGCCACATGGTGGACGATAAGATGCACGCACGTTCCATCGGACCATACTCATTGATCACACAACAACCATTGGGTGGTAAGGCCCAGTTTGGTGGTCAGCGTTTTGGAGAGATGGAGGTATGGGCATTGGAAGCCTACGGCGCTTCATCTACCCTTAGGGAAATCCTGACCGTGAAGTCGGATGACGTTATCGGTAGGGCCAAGACCTATGAATCCATCGTAAAAGGTGAGACTATGCCAGAACCCGGCTTGCCGGAATCTTTCAACGTATTGATGCACGAACTTAAAGGTTTGGGCTTGGATATCAGATTGGAAGAATAGAACACTATACATTAATTATATCATCACCATATTGTTATGGCTAGAATAAAAGACAATAACGCACCAAAAAGGTTTAACAAGATCTCCATCGGATTGGCCTCACCAGAGTCCATCTTGGCCGAGTCCCGTGGCGAAGTGTTGAAGCCTGAAACCATAAACTATAGAACGCACAAGCCCGAGCGTGATGGATTGTTCTGTGAGCGTATTTTCGGTCCCGTAAAGGATTACGAATGTGCCTGCGGAAAGTATAAGCGTATCCGTTACCGTGGAATCGTTTGTGATCGTTGTGGTGTAGAGGTAACAGAAAAGAAAGTACGTAGAGATCGTGTGGGTCACATCAATCTTGTTGTACCCGTAGCACACATCTGGTACTTCCGTTCATTGCCGAACAAGATAGGATACCTTTTGGGATTGCCATCCAAAAAGTTGGACATGATCATCTATTATGAAAGGTATGTGGTCATCCAGCCCGGTATTGCCAAAGGTCCAGAAGGAGAGGAGATTCAAAAATTGGATTTCTTGACCGAAGAGGAATATTTGAACATTTTGGAGTCGCTTCCAACCGAGAACCAGTACTTGGAAGAGACCGACCCCAACAAGTTCATCGCCAAAATGGGTGCCGAGTGTTTGATCGACCTATTGGCCCGAATCGATTTGGAACAATTGTCGTACGAACTTCGTCACAAGGCCAATACCGAGACCTCAAAGCAGCGTAAGACCGAGGCATTGAAGCGTCTTCAGGTAGTGGAGGCATTGCGTGAATCACAGGACAACCGTGAGAACAATCCAGAGTGGATGATCATGAAAGTGATCCCTGTGATCCCACCGGAATTGCGTCCGTTGGTGCCGTTGGATGGTGGTCGTTTCGCCACTTCCGATTTGAACGATTTGTACAGACGGGTTATCATCCGTAACAACCGTTTGAAGCGTTTGATGGAGATCAAGGCACCAGAGGTGATCTTGAGGAACGAAAAACGTATGCTTCAGGAAGCTGTGGATTCCCTTTTCGATAACACCAGAAAAGCCTCTGCGGTAAAAACAGAATCAAACAGGCCATTGAAGTCCCTTTCGGATTCCTTGAAAGGAAAACAAGGTCGTTTCCGTCAAAACCTTTTGGGTAAACGTGTGGATTACTCCGCTCGTTCCGTGATCGTCGTTGGACCGGAAATGAAATTGTACGAATGTGGTCTTCCAAAAGACATGGCAGCCGAGCTTTACAAACCGTTCATCATCCGTAAGTTGATTGAGAGAGGTATCGTAAAGACCGTTAAATCTGCCAAGAAGATCATTGATAAAAAGGAGCCCGTGGTTTGGGACATCCTTGAAAATGTCCTAAAAGGACACCCTGTATTGTTGAACCGGGCCCCCACATTGCACCGATTGGGTATCCAAGCGTTCCAGCCTAAACTGATTGAAGGTAAGGCGATTCGTTTGCACCCATTGGCCTGTACCGCATTCAACGCGGATTTTGATGGGGACCAGATGGCAGTTCACTTGCCATTGGGGCCAGAGGCCATTTTGGAAGCACAGCTGTTGATGTTGGCTTCCCAGAACATCCTTAACCCAGCGAACGGTTCTCCGATCACCGTACCTTCCCAGGACATGGTTTTGGGTCTGTACTACATGACCAAAGAGAAAAGATCTACTCCAGAGGAGCCTGTAATGGGAGAAGGGCTTACCTTCTATTCTTCCGAGGAAGTGGAAATTGCCTTCAATGAAAGAAAGGTCGCCCTTAATGCCATCATCAAGGTAAGGACCAAGGATTTCAATGAATCAGGGGAGTTGGTGAACAAGATCATCGAGACCACTGTGGGACGTGTATTGTTCAACACTGTGGTGCCTGAACAAGCAGGATACATCAACACGGTTCTGAACAAGAAATCCTTGAGGAACATTATCGGGGACATCCTTGCGGTGACCGATGTACCTACCACAGCTGAATTCTTAGACAAGATCAAGACCATGGGATATGAGTTTGCCTTTAAAGGAGGTCTATCCTTCAGTTTGGGAGATATCATCATTCCAAAGGAAAAACACGAAATGATCGCCGAGGCCAACGAACAAGTGGATGGCATCATGATGAACTATAACATGGGTCTGATCACCTTCAATGAGCGATACAACCAGGTCATTGATGTTTGGACCTCTACCAACGCCATGTTGACCGAATTAGCCATGAAGCGTATCCGTGAGGACAAGCAAGGCTTCAACTCCGTGTATATGATGTTGGATTCTGGTGCGAGGGGCTCCAAGGAGCAGATCCGCCAGTTGACCGGTATGCGTGGTTTGATGGCCAAGCCTAAAAAATCGACTGCCGGTGGTGGGGAGATCATTGAAAACCCGATCCTTTCCAACTTTAAGGAAGGATTGTCCATCTTGGAATACTTTATCTCTACCCACGGTGCGCGTAAAGGTCTTGCGGATACCGCTTTGAAAACTGCGGATGCTGGATACCTGACCCGTCGTTTGGTGGATGTTTCCCAAGACGTGATCATCAATACCGAGGATTGTGGAACATTGAGGGGAATCGAGGTGGAAGCCCTGAAGAAGAACGAAGAAGTGGTGGAGACCCTTGGTGAACGAATCTTGGGTAGGGTATCACTACACGATGTATATAACCCATTGACTGAAGAGCTTATCCTTAAAGCAGGTCAGGAAATTTCCGAAGCCGATGTGAAGAAGGTGGAAGCTGCCCCAATTGAAAAGGTGGAGGTAAGATCACCATTGACCTGTGAGGCGGCCCAAGGAATCTGTGCAAAATGCTACGGAAGAAACTTGGCCACCAACAAAATGGTACAGCGAGGCGAAGCCGTTGGTGTGGTTGCAGCGCAGTCCATCGGGGAACCTGGAACACAGTTGACACTGCGTACCTTCCACGTTGGGGGTATTGCAGGGAACATTTCCGAGGACAGCAAGCTGGAGGCCAAATTTGATGGTATTGCAGAAATCGAAGACCTTAGGGTTGTCGAAGGTGTGGACAATGGCGGAGGCAAGAGTGACATCGTGATCTCTAGGACATCCGAGATCAAGATCATAGATGCCAAGACAGGTATCACCCTGAGCACCAATAACATTCCTTATGGTTCACAATTGTTTATCAAGAACGGTGAAAAGATTACCAGAGGAACCGTTATCTGCCAGTGGGATCCCTATAACGGTGTCATCGTGTCCGAATTCACAGGGCAGATTGCCTATGAGAATATTGAGCAAGGTATGACGTACCAAGTGGAAATCGATGAACAGACCGGTTTCCAAGAAAAGGTAATTTCAGAATCCAGAAACAAGAGGTTGATTCCGACCCTATTGATCAAAGACGGTAAGGGAGAGACCATCCGTTCCTACAACTTGCCTGTTGGTTCCCACTTGATGGTGGACAACGGTGAGAAGATCAAAGAAGGTAAGATTTTGGTGAAGATTCCACGTAAATCTGCCAAGGCAGGGGATATCACCGGAGGTCTTCCAAGGGTGACCGAGCTTTTCGAAGCCCGTAACCCATCCAACCCAGCAGTCGTTACAGAGATTGATGGTGTGGTTTCCTTTGGTAAGATCAAACGTGGTAACCGTGAGATTATCATCGAGTCCAAGGCCGGAGAGGTGAAGAAGTACTTGGTCAAACTTTCCAACCAGATCTTGGTTCAGGAGAACGACTACGTACGCGCCGGTATGGCATTGTCCGATGGATCGATCACCCCAGAGGATATCTTGGCCATCAAAGGACCATCCGCAGTTCAGCAATACTTGGTGAACGAGGTACAGGAGGTATACCGTTTGCAAGGTGTGAAGATCAACGACAAGCACTTCGAAGTTGTGGTGCGTCAGATGATGCGCAAGGTCCAGATCCAAGATTCAGGGGATACCACTTTCTTGGAGAACCAGTTGGTGCACAAGGACGACTTCATCAATGAGAACGATGAGATCTTTGGCAAGAAAGTAGTCGAGGATGCCGGTGATTCCGAAAGGTTGAAGCCTGGTCAGATCGTAACGGCCCGCCAATTGAGGGATGAAAACTCCATCTTGAAAAGAGAGGACAAGACCTTGGTCACCGCAAGGGATGCCGTGGCGGCTACTGCTACCCCCATCCTTCAAGGTATCACAAGGGCCTCGTTGCAGACCAAGTCGTTCATTTCTGCAGCATCGTTCCAGGAAACCACTAAAGTATTGAACGAAGCCGCCGTAAACGGTAAAGTGGACACCTTGGAAGGATTGAAGGAGAATGTGATCGTCGGACATAAGATTCCTGCCGGTACCGGTATGAGGGATTATGACAGCATCATCGTAGGTTCCAAAGAGGAATATGATGAGATCATGGCCCGAAAAGAGGAATTCAAGTTCTAAATAACAAAAACCCTGGCCCAATGGTCAGGGTTTTCTTTTTTTATAAAGAAATCAATAAGCCAATGGCAGAAGAAAAGCAGAAACAGATCAATATAGAATTGGACGAGAAGACCGCTGAGGGAACTTATTCCAACTTGGCCATCATCAACCACTCCGTATCGGAGTTTGTGGTGGACTTTATCAGCATGATGCCCGGTGCACCTAAGGCAAAGGTGAAGAGCCGCATCATCCTAACACCCCAGCACGCCAAGAAATTTTTGAAGGCACTGAACGACAACGTTGCCCGGTTTGAAAAGACCCACGGACCCATCAAGGATTATGAGCAACCCGCCATTCCCTTGAACTTCGGACCTACGGGAGAAGCATAAAAAAAGCCCCAAACAAAGTTTGGGGCTTTTTAGTTGTATCTATTTCAACCAACCTTTTTGGATCCCCTTCTTGGAAAAGAAAATCAGATAGATTCCAAAAATGATGACCATGATGGGCATGGTATAGGAGGAGGGACCAAATGCCTCCACGGCATTGTTGATGAAAAGCCAATGCCCAAACTGAACTACCGCCGCCAACAATGATAGGATAAAAAGGGGACGGGCCCATTTCTTACGGAGCAAAAGACCAATGGAAGCCAAGGTGCCGGAGAATACGGCAATTGCAAAAGCAGCTGTGGCCCACGCCGGAATACCTTCAAAAACCTCTCGCTGGGCTTGGTCCAGGCTTTCCAAAATAAGTTGTTTGTTGAAAGCTTGGTTCAGATAGTTAAAAACACCTATCAAGTTCCACAAAAGAGCGATGACGCTCACCACCCAGAACCATGTAGGTGGTTTTACCGTTGTTGTAGTCATATCTTTTTATGTATTGGTTATGTACCACAATGTACAAAAAAAGATGAATGGTGGATTCAATGGACTCATATCCAATGGAATAATCCCATGGTCACAACCACAATGCCTTCTTCGGGATTCAGCTTCTATTCAAATTCCGAGGTAAAGTGTAGTTTTACCGAAGGATATTTCTGCTGGGTCATTTGTAGGGAAAATGGAGAGTCTGCCAAAAAGACCAGTTGTCCACGCTTGTCCGTCGCCAAAAACTTTTGTTTAACCCGTTTGAACTCGGCAAACTCTTCATTGTTCTTGTCTGTGGGTTCCACCCAGCAAGCTTTGTGAACAGGGAAATTTTCATAGGTACACTTGGCCCCGTATTCATGCTCCAAGCGGTATTGGATCACTTCATATTGAAGAGCGCCCACAGTACCTATCACTTTTCTTCCGTTCAGTTCCAAGGTGAACAACTGGGCCACACCCTCGTCCATCAACTGGTCGATGCCCTTGTACAACTGCTTGGCCTTCATGGGGTCGGCATTGTTGATATACCTGAAATGTTCCGGGGAGAAGCTGGGAATGCCCTTATAGTGCAACTGCTCACCACTGGTCAACGTATCCCCAATCTTGAAGTTGCCCGTATCGTGCAGCCCGACAATGTCACCGGGATAGGAAATGTCCACGATTTCCTTTTTTTCGGCAAAAAAGGCATTGGGGCTGGAGAATTTCAATTTTTTGTCATGGCGTACATGGAGATAGGGAGTGTTCCGTTCAAAAGTACCGGAAACCACTTTGATAAAGGCCAATCGGTCCCGATGCTTGGGATCCATGTTGGCATGGATCTTAAACACAAAACCGGAAAAATCCTTTTCGTTGGCCTTGACCAAACGCTCCTCGGCCATCTTTGCCCGAGGTGGTGGGGCAATCTCCACAAAGCAGTCCAGTAGCTCACGAACCCCAAAGTTGTTCAGGGCAGAGCCGAAAAAGACAGGTTGTTGTTGCCCCTTCAAATAGGTCTCGGTATCAAAGGGAGGGTACACGCCGCTCACCAGTTCCAGATTGTCCCGGAGGTTTTCTGCGGCCTTTGTGCCGATGATCTTTTCCAGTTCAGGGCTGTCCAAGTCATCAAAAGCAATGGTCTCCTCGATATTTTTTTTGCTGCTACCGCTAAAAAGGTTGATGTTCTTCTCGTAGATATTGTAGATTCCCTTGAAATCATAGCCCATCCCGATGGGAAAACTCAATGGGGTGACGGACAGTCCCAATTTTTGCTCCACTTCGTCCAGAAGGTCAAAGGCATCCTTTCCTTCACGGTCCAACTTGTTGATGAAGACGATCATAGGGATGTTCCGCATACGGCATACCTCTACCAACTTCTCCGTTTGTTCCTCCACACCCTTCGCCACATCGATGACGACGATCACGCTGTCAACAGCGGTCAGCGTCCTAAACGTGTCCTCGGCAAAATCCTTGTGTCCGGGAGTATCCAAAATGTTGATTTTCTTGTCCTTATAGATAAAGGCCAATACGGAAGTGGCCACGGAAATTCCCCTTTGGCGCTCTATTTCCATAAAGTCACTGGTGGCCGATTTTTTGATCTTGTTGCTTTTTACGGCACCGGCCTCTTGGATGGCACCACCGAACAAGAGCAATTTTTCGGTAAGAGTCGTTTTTCCCGCATCAGGGTGGGAGATGATCCCAAATGTCCTTCGTCTATTTATTTCCTTTTCAAAATCCATCAACAAAAATTTCGGCAAAAATAGGGGAATTATATGTTTCAGTACTCATTTTGTAAGAGATATCCCATTGTTGATATCATTGGAAAAAAATGCTGGTAGAAAGACCGGTAGGATTGAAAAGAAAAGTAATTTCGGCCTGTTTTTTAACATCTGTCCTTTGGGCTTGTGTCGTACATTCTGTTGATGAAAACAGCAATGGGTCATAAATGGGTATATAATAATGAGGAATGCGCCTTTTATCGAGAAAAATAGGAGGTGAACCTCAAATGATATAATTATGTGACCAATTTGTATGTTGACGTGTCGAAAGGGACTAGAATACAAAAAATAAGAAAACCCCAATTTTCTTACAATTACGAGAACAACTACAGGCCATGGTGATTAGTTGACCAAAACTTAATCATTTATGGAGATTATTACTTTTGAGCGGGCTCTACTAAACAGAGTGGTCCGCGGTATTTTATTCATAACCATTTGTTTGATTGCCGAATCCACTTCGGCACATGGCAAACTGCCAATAGGTGTGCCTGCCGACCACCGTACAGATGTTCATCAAAATGATTCTGAACACATCAAGGCCATTGTTTCTCCTAATGGGGAAAATAGCTTTGATGGCTTTTTGAACGTTTTTGATTATAGGGCCATCAATACCATGGTTTACTCAACGGACTGTGATGGTGATGGGGTTAGCTGTGAGCAGGAAGCCAAGGATGGGACTGATCCCAATGACCCCTGTGATTTTATATTGGAACATCAGGACTGTTCCCCTTCCGATAAATGGAAAAAGGACGATTGTGATGGAGACGGCGTGACCAACGGAAAAGAGAAAGAAGACGGGACCGACCCATTGGATCCCTGTGATTTTATATTGGCGCACCAAAACTGTTCCGCATCGGACCAGTGGAAAAAGGATGACTGTGATGGAGACGGCGTGACCAACGGAAAAGAGAAAGAAGACGGGACCGACCCATTGGATCCCTGTGACTTTATATTGGCGCACCAAAACTGCTCTCCATCGGACCAATGGAAAAAAGATGACTGTGATGGCGATGGTGTGAGCAATGGCCAGGAGAAAGAGGATGGTACCGATCCGTTGGACCCCTGTGATTTTGTATTGGAGCACCAAGATTGTTCCCCTTCTGATGAATGGAAGAAGGATGACTGCGATGGAGATGGCGTGAGCAATGGTCAGGAGAAAGAGGATGGTACCGACCCGTTGGATCCTTGTGATTTTGTGTTGGAGCACCAAGATTGTGAGCCTTCCTATAAATGGAAGAAAGAGGATTGTGATGGTGATGGTGTGACCAATGGGGATGAAAAAGAGGATGGCACCGATCCGTTGGATCCCTGTGACTATAAACCGGAAAGTGTGACCTTGCCACAAAGTGGCGACTACCTCACTGCGGATTGTGATGGTGACGGTGTTACCAATGAAGATGAAAAAGAGGATGGAACGGACCCCCAGGACCCCTGTAGTTTTGTGTTGGGCAGTCAAACCGTGGAGCCATCATCCACTTGGAACACATCGGACTGTGATGGTGATGGTGTGACCAACGAAGATGAAAAGGAGGATGGCACCGATCCGTTGGATCCCTGTGATTACAACCCGGATAGCATTACATTGACGCCTTCTGTCGATTGGAACGCCTTGGATTGTGATGACGATGGCAATCCAAATGGAACCGACCCAGACCCATTGGTGGCAACCGCTAGGGATGATTCAGGTTCGACCCCATCACTTACCGAAGTGGCCCTAAATATTTTGGAAAACGACGATTATCTTCCAAACAATGATGGAAATAATCTAGGTGTGACCAGTTTGTCCAGAATAGGAGGAAATGCCATAGGCACGGTTTCTTTTGATGCCGAAACGGGTTTCATGACCTATACCCCGGTAGCATCTGAATCCAACACCACGGTCACTATTATCTATGAAGTTTGCAATGTGCTACCAGACCCAAACGTCTGTGCTTCAGCAACAGTTTATATCCAAGTTGGAGCAAATACCATCGATGCCGTGGACGATTCCTATACCGCGGATGGCGAAAGCGGAGGAGTGATCCCGGGCAGCAATGTATTGTCCAACGACACCTTGAACGGGGAGTCGATCGACCTTTCTGATGTGATCCTGACATCGACACCAACCGATGTGTTGACCATCAATGAGGATGGCAGCGTGAGCGTGCAACCTGGCACTGCCGATGGCACGTACACCATCAACTACACCATCTGCGAAGCGGCCAATGTGGACAATTGTGATACGGCTACGGTGACAGTTGAGGTGAGCTCAGGTATGAGCAACGTCATCGATGCTGTGGACGATTCCTATACCGCGGATGGCGAAACCGGTGGGGTTATCCCGGGCAGCAATGTATTGTCCAACGACACCTTGAACGGGGAGTCGATAGACCTTTCGGATGTGATCTTGACCTCGACACCAACCGATGTGTTGACCATCAATGAGGATGGCAGCGTGAGCGTGGAACCTGGCACGGCCGATGGCACGTACACCATCAACTACACCATCTGCGAAGTGGCCAATGTGGACAATTGTGACACGGCCACGGTGACCGTTGAGGTGAGTTCTGGTATGGTCAACGTCATCGATGCAGTGGACGATTCCTATACTGCGGATGGCGAAACCGGAGGAGTGATCCCGGGGAGCAATGTATTGTCCAACGACACCTTGAACGGGGAGTCGATCGATCTTTCGGATGTGATCCTGACCTCCACACCAACCGATGTGTTGACCATCAATGAAGATGGTAGCGTGAGCGTGGAACCGGGTACTGCCGAGGGTACCTACACCATTAGCTACACCATCTGCGAAGCGGCCAATCCCGGTAACTGCGACACGGCAATTGTGACGGTGGAGGTTGAAAATGATGGTACAGATGATGAAAAAATTGAAGTGAACCAAATGCTGACACCCAACGGGGATCTCAAGAATGATTTCCTTTTCATTAGGGGGGTCAACTTTATCAAATCCAGTTCGATCAAAATATTTAATCGCTGGGGCACCTTGGTATATGAAGGAAAAGATTATGACAACGTCAGAAATGTGTTTGATGGTCGTTCCAGGGGAAGATCATCCATTGGGGTCAACAGTTATCTTCCTGCCGGGGTGTATTTTTACATCTTTAATTATGAAACGGCCGAAGGAAGTTTTACGGATTCCGAATACATATATATAAGCAGGTAACCATAGAGAGAATGATAAAAAAGAGTTTTTTAATTCCGTTTTTGTTCATTGGAATAACATTTCAGGGCCTCATGGCCCAACAAGATGCGCAGTACACGCAATATATGTACAATACCATGAGCGTGAACCCTGCTTATGCCGGATCTAGGGGACAGTTGAGCTTTGCTGGACTGTACCGCTCGCAATGGGTGGGTCTGGACGGAGCCCCTGAAACGTTCACATTGAACCTTCACTCCCCGATCAGGAACAGCAGGGTGGGATACGGTATATCCATCGTAAACGATAACATAGGGGATGGCGTGGTGCAGGAAACGTATTTGGATGCGGCCGTATCCTATACCATACCAGTGTCCATGGACGCCAAGTTGTCCTTTGGGTTGAAGCTGGGCGGCAACATGCTCAGTCTGGACTTCAACGGTCTGAGGAATTTTGACCAAGAAGTCGTGAGCCAGGACAATATCGATAACAGGTTTACACCTAATTTCGGTCTGGGGGTGTACTACCATACAGACAGGTTTTATGCAGGTCTGTCCGCACCAAATGTCTTGGAATCCGAATATTTCGATAATGATAATTCAGATGGGTCCGTCAACTTTCAATCTGCGGAGCGAATCAATTTCTATTTGATCACGGGTTATGTCTTCGATATCGGACCCGATTTGCAGTTCAAACCCGCCTTGTTGACCAAGGCTGTTGGTGGGGCACCTTTGCAAGTGGATCTTTCCGCCAGCTTTCTGTTTGCTGAGAAGTTCAGCTTTGGTGCTGCCTATCGATGGGATGCCGCTTTGAGCGGTCTGGTAGGTTTCCAGTTGACGGAGCAGCTTATGGTAGGCCTGGCCTACGATAGGGAGACCACCGAACTGGGTGGAGCCCAGTTCAATGATGGGTCGTTTGAGATATTCCTCAGATTGGAGCTGTTGAAGAGATTCCAAAGAACCGTGTCACCAAGATTCTTTTAATACAAGTTAAGCATGCTAAAAAGAACACTCATACTTCTCATTGTATTTTCAGGATGTGTTGTCAAGATGTCTGGACAGGATACCATTCAGGGCAAGCAGCTCGAAAGGGTCATGGAAAGGGCGGATCAGCGATACAAGGAATATTCTTTCAGTCCGGCAATAGACATTTACAAAAAAGTATTGGATAGGGGCTATGTGTCTTCGGACCTGTTGAAGCGTTTGGGAAATTCATACTACTTCAATGCCAAATACGAAGAGGCAGCTACCATATATAAAAGACTCGAGGAGACCTATCCCGATGAAATGGAAGTGGGGGACATCTTCAGGTACGCGCAAAGTTTGAAAACATTGGGCAATTACGATGAAGCCTCCCGTTTGATGGCAGAGTTCAAGCAGATGACATCCGTGGATCTCGACATTGATGAGGACTATATGTCCAAAATCGAGAAGAATTCGGGAAGATATACCATCAAACCGTTCGACTATAACAGTAAATACTCCGATTTTGCCGCTTCCTACTACGAAAAAGGGCTCATTTTTGCCTCGGACAGGGATACTGGAAATTTGGCCAGATATAGGCACACCTGGAACTCCAGGGACTTTTTGGACCTCTACAAGGTGGATGTGGACAGTGTGTCCAGTGGTAGGGCCGTGAAGCTGGAAGGGGAGGTGAACACTCGCCTCCATGAATCCACATCTGTGGTGAGCAGGGACGGCATGACCATGTATTTCACCCGAAACAACTTTATGGATGGTAGAAAGGGCAAGGATGAAGAAGGCATCATTCGGTTGAAGATCTATAGCGCGGAAAACATCGATGGGGTATGGGCCAATATCATGGAACTGCCGTTCAACAGTGATTCCTATTCCGTGGCACACCCTATGCTGAGCCCGGATGGAAAAAGACTGTATTTTGTTTCCGATATGCCCGGAAGTTTGGGCGAGTCTGACATATTCATGACAGAGATCATAGGTGACGGAACCTATGGACCCATTGTCAACTTGGGCAAAAATATCAATACCATGGGCCGGGAGACCTTTCCGTTCATCACCAAGGATGGGGTGTTGTATTTTTCTTCGGATGGTCACCAAGGTTTGGGTGGATTGGACGTATTTGCAACAAAAATCGCTTTTGATGAGTACGACCAACCGGTAGTGAACGTAGGAAGACCCATCAACAGCCCCAATGACGATTTCTCCTTTATCTACAATATAGAGGAGAAGACAGGCTATTTCTCCTCCAATAGGGAAGGTGGCATGGGGGATGACGATATCTACCACTTTGTGGAGAATGATCCCTTGGTGTTGGATTGTATCCAGGAAGTGACAGGAACGGTGAGGGACCGGATTTCCAATGAAGTGTTGGCCGGCGCCACCGTGGTGGTCATCGATGAGGAGAATAGGGAAGTCTCTTCTACCATAACCGATTCAAACGGAAACTATATCCTCCAATTGGACTGTTCCAAGGGCAATTTTGTGAGGGCCTCTAGGGATGGCTATGTGCCGGCGGAGGAGTACCTGAACAAATCCAACGGTAAGCCGCGTATCATTGATTTTTATTTGGAACGCGATGTGATCACGGGAGGTTTTGGGGACGATTTGGCCAAGTTGCTACAGTTGAGCACGATTTATTTCGATCTCAATAAATACAACATCCGTCCAGATGCGGAGATTGAGATACAGAAAGTGATTGTGGCCATGGAAAAATATCCCAGCTTGAAGATCAAGGTGAACTCACATACCGATAGCCGTGGAAACGATGCCTATAACCTTTGGTTGTCACAAAGAAGAGCAGAATCTACGGTCAATTATATGATTTCCAAAGGAATATCGGCCGATAGACTACAAGGCGAAGGATTTGGGGAGACCCGATTGGTGAACGAATGTTTCAATGGTGTGCCCTGTTCCAACGATCAGCACCAGTTGAACCGAAGATCGGAGTTCATCATCTTTGAATAATTTTAAGCCTAATTGACAGGCAATAGACATGCGAATGAGTCTTTTTTTAAGGCTTGTTCGCATGTTTTTTTGTGGGCAATGACAGGATATTGACGGTAAGGATGTTCGTTTCTTGCTTCTTAAAATCAGATATAAGCTACTTTTTTAATTAGCTTTACAAGTCTCCATAGTTCGTCTGGAATACATTTCTTTTTATTAAGGCCACCATTTTTCGGAGGGTCTATGTAATCTTTTTCGCATAAGTACAGCTCTCCCGTAACCGCCATCTCTACTGCTTTCATCGATAAACGGTTTTTCAAAATCCTGTTTTTTGGGTTGAAACCTCAAGATTCAAGGGCTATACAGTTGGATATGTGTCGTACACAACAAATATTTTCCGCCCCTGAAAGTAGGGGTAATTTTGTATTGTGCTATAAAATGCATCGCGTTGAATAAAAGAAAAGCGAGACCGAGATACACTACTGAAGCAACAAAAACAAAAAGACATTACCGACCTTCAACTAATAATAACCTCATGAAAAAGAGCATCTTTGCCCTATTCTTCCTTCTATTTACCGGAATTGCCTTTTCGCAGACCACAGTTATGCTACAGGACCAATGCAATTGCGAGGTCTTGAAAGGGACAGCTGTGTCCAGTCCAGGAGCGACCACTCCATCAGGTGCCGATACGGGAGATATCTATGTAAATACCAATACAGGGACCATCTACTTTTGGGATGGCAATTCGTGGGAACTTACCTCAACCGATAACAATACGGTCAATGACAGAATAGAGGTCATAGGAACAGATTTAGTCATCACTGACTCAGACAATAATACAATTTCAATTCCTTTGTCAGAAGTGGCTGCAGGCGGAGCCGTAGGCCCGCAAGGTCCACAGGGCGACCCCGGTGACAAGGGAGAGACGGGAGATAAAGGTTTGACCGGTGACAAGGGCCCACAGGGCGACCCCGGCATCCAAGGTCCACAAGGCCCACAGGGCGACCCAGGTATCCAAGGGCCACAGGGTCCACAGGGAGACCCAGGTATCCAAGGTCCACAGGGCGACCCCGGTGACAAGGGAGAGACAGGGGATAAAGGTTTGACCGGAGACAAGGGCCCACAGGGCGACCCCGGTATCCAAGGCCCGCAAGGCCCACAGGGCGACCCCGGTGACAAGGGAGAGACAGGTGACAAGGGATTGACCGGAGACAAGGGCCCACAGGGAGACCCAGGTATCCAAGGTCCGCAAGGCCCACAGGGCGACCCCGGTGACAAGGGAGAGACAGGTGACAAGGGAGAGACAGGTGACAAGGGATTGACCGGAGACAAGGGTCCACAGGGAGACCCAGGTATCCAAGGCCCGCAAGGTCCACAGGGCGACTCCGGTGACAAGGGAGAGACGGGGGATAAAGGTTTGACCGGTGACAAGGGCCCACAGGGCGACCCCGGTATCCAAGGCCCGCAAGGCCCACAGGGCGACCCCGGTGACAAGGGAGAGAC